>CAZWKO010000445.1:0-2500 GCA_964634925.1 uncultured Vicinamibacteraceae bacterium | reverse complement strand
TTTTCGGCTTCATTCACAGTTCTGCCGTCCAGGTGATGGCATCACCAATGATGGCGCTCAGCTATGTTATTGTTGCTGCCTTATTCTACTGGTTTGCTACCATGGAAATTTCCGAAAAGGAACCCGAGGTGGAGCCCACCGAGTAGAAAACTGACGAACCACACTTGGAAAAAGAACCGGCAAATTTATCGGTTCTTTTTCCAGGTTAAGAAATACCCCTACTTATTTATGGGCTGAACTTTGAGAATTACACCTAGTTTACATACTTCCAAGTCCGGCCCTTTAACCTATTAGATTAGGACGATTTTGCTGCGACTTTACGCGAGTACTCGAGGACCTATGGTGTCTCTTGGCCGTATTGACGGACAGGTTCATAGTGTCTTTGATAAAGTCTGTAACCTGAGGCTTTTTGATGGTTCTTTCATAGCTCTAGGCCGGAGAGACGTCTTCAATGGACCTGGTATCATCCGATGCCAGACAGATAGTGGTTTTAGCTTTTTGGACTATATAAACACTGACGAACCGTGCGCATATCGTCGGGGGATACTGAGGATAGGCAAACATCTCCAGGTTGATTTGCGTGGGTCCATTCCATGGCAGCATTGTATTAACAAAGCAATGGCCGACAATGTTCCCGATTTACACAATGTATATATGAAAATATTCAACTCGGAGCCAGCTTTTGATAGAGTTATAGAAACCGTCGCCAACCCTGAACGGTACTTATTAAATGGAACTAATTTACCTATCGCACTTGCGCCACTTGTCGGAAAGGGACCAGGCCTAACGCCATTGGGGGATGATTTCATCGTTGGCCTAGCAGCTGGTATGGAAGCTCACCCCAATTCCCGAATCTTAATCTCATTCTGGCTGAATTCTATCGTTGAAAAGACATTTACCCTAAGCGGGAGGGTGCTGCATTACGCATCTTACGGCTGGTTCATAGAACCCATTGTAGAATTTGTGAACAACATTTCTGACATATCCCAAGTAGAAAAACCTATCCCACTTTTAACCATCGGGGATACCTCTGGAATAGCCATGGCCTACGGGTGCCTAGTGGGTTATCAGGCCGGAAATAATCTCAACCAAGAAACAGGAATAGACAAAAACGATTGCTCAATAAGTCGACAAGTTCCAAACTACCCACCCAATAACCAAGCAGCCTAATTTACGATGGCACGTCTATCCAAAATCTTTCCTAACACCTACCGGGACTCAGTGGCTTTGATGCAAATTTCTGCAAAGCTCAATGATCTGACGGGAGTAACTCAAGCATCTCTCATAATGGCAACATCCACCAATCTAGAACTGTTGCGAGAGGCTGGAATTATTGAAACTGTCCCGAAAGCCGGCAACAACGATCTCCTTTTGGCACTGGCAGGAGAGAGTGAGATTGCTCTGCAAGAAGCGGCTGTTATGGCTGAGTCTAAACTCAATGAAACAACTTCCGAAATTATTGCGGGAGAAATTAGAAAAGAACCTCCGAGAAGTATCGAAATGGCTCTTGACGAATTTCCCAATGCCAATTTAGCTCTCATCTCCTGCCCAGGAGAATACGCAACTGCGGAGGCCTTAAAAGCCTTAAATCTAGGTCTCGATGTAATGCTATTTAGTGACAACATCCCCGAAGAGGACGAAATTTTTCTCAAAAAAAATGCAGCGACCGGAGGGCTTCTCATGATGGGACCTGACTGTGGTACGGCGATCGTGAACGGTGTTCCTCTTGGTTTTGCAAACAACGTCAAGAAAGGAAGTATCGGTATAGTTGCAGCGTCAGGCACTGGACTGCAGCAGGTATCATGCCTGATTGATCGTTGGGGCGGCGGTATTTCTCAGGCAATTGGCACCGGCGGGCGCGATTTAAGTACCAAGGTGGGTGGATCTACCATGATAGCGGGAATTGATGCATTGGCTGCCGATAGTAATACCGAGGTCATTGTGCTGATCTCCAAACCCCCCTCTCAAGACGTAGCTTGCAAAGTACTTGAAAGAGTGGCCAAAGCCGATAAGCCGGTGGTTGTAAATTTTTTAGGCAGCACTTTGAAAATGCCAGCAGGTGCCGAAGTAACAGAAACCAAAACCCTTGAATCTGCTGCTCATGCTGCTGCCCGCTTGGCAGGGATTGATGTACAAACGCCAGCACGACATCTGATAACAACCGAAGAGTTGTCAACTCTTACAAATAAACTATCAGGCTCCCAAAAATATGTACGAGGCCTATACTCCGGCGGAACATTTAGTTTCGAAGCCATGATCCTACTGACAGAAATGCTGGGGCCAATTCATTCGGCGACACCTCTAGATTCAGAACAAAAACTTGAAAATCCATGGCAAAGTAGAAAACACACAGTATTAGATTTGGGTGGCGATGAATTCACCCGAGGGCGACCTCATCCAATGATTGACCACCGACTCCGTAACGAACGCATTCTGCAAGAAGCAATGGACCCAGAGACCGCGGTAATCCTGCTGGATATTGTCTTAGGTTTTGGTTCTC
>CAZWKO010000444.1:0-2504 GCA_964634925.1 uncultured Vicinamibacteraceae bacterium | reverse complement strand
TCCACCCCTGCTTCGACTGCAAAGCACTCATAATTCAAACCTGCTCCTTTGGGAAAACCAATAATTGGAGCTAGGGGATGCTTTTCTTTTACAATTTCAACCATTCGTTTTACAGGTTTTATCACCCATTTTTCAAATTGCTTAGCAGATAAAACACCTGCCCAAGTATCAAAAATTTGAACTACCTCTGCTCCAGCGTCTAATTGATAAATTAAATGAGTTGAAGTTGCTTCGACCAAACAATCAATTAACAGCTGGAATTCCTCTGGTTTTTCGTATGCCCAGAGCCTAGCTGTTTGAAAGTCTCTACTACTCCCTCCTTCAATCATGTATGCAGCAAGCGTCCAGGGTGCTCCAGAAAAGCCAATTAAAGTTGTTTTAGTTGATAACTTTTTTGTCAGCTGAGTGATAGTCTCATACACCGGTTTAAGTCTTCTATACAGGTGCGTAGTTGATAATCTTTCTATATCTTTTACCGTTTTAATTGGGAATAATGTTGGTCCTTTTGACTCAATGAAGGAAACCTTTTGACCAAGTGAATCAGGTACGACTAATATATCACTGAAAATGATAGCGGCATCCATATGATAACGTTGAATCGGTTGTAATGTTGCTTCTAAAGCCAATTCCGGAGAATAACAAAAGGATAAAAAACTGTCGGTTTTTTCCCTCAGTTTCTTGTATTCCTTTAGGTGTCGACCTGCTTGCCTCATCAGCCAGATTGGCGGTGGATCAGTAACGTTTCCACTTAATGTTCGCAAAAGTTTTTTCATTTATTAATTCTTGTTTAGCAGCATCGTATTGGAAGATTGTCTCGAGAATATCTAGTTATACAATTTGGTTCTAACAAAATTAGAAAATAAAATTGTATTAATGTTGTTGTTGTTGTCCAGCGAAAACAAGGGATTAAAAGTTGTAATGAAGTTATAAACTAACTTTGAGATTAAAAAGGATCGTGTAGAAAATATTTTTAACAAGTGATAATATTGATGAATTAACGGTTTTGTTTAATGTTTTTAATTCATTATAAAACGTTATAAAGGATGTGATCTTGTGCAAATCTAGTGGATAATAATTTAATTCACCAAGATAGACGCTGCGTTGAGAACTTAATACCCCCTCTAAAGAATAAGGATAAATTATTTGGTTAGTAGGATAGTTTGATAACCTCCAAATTATAAATTTATTATTCAATGTTTGTCCCCAAGAAATCCACATAGCAGATCACGTTGTATGGAGACGTTTCATTTACATCTAATTTCTGATGCTACTGGCGAAACTGTTCAGGCGGTTGGACGCGCCTGCCTGGCGCAATTTGAGGGCGCTAAACCCACCGAACATATTTGGACGCTTGTTCGAAATGAACGGCAAATTGAGGAGGTTATAAAAAGCATCGAACAAAACCACGGGTTTGTTTTATTTACTATGGTAAACGTAGATGTCAGAAATCGCTTACAGGCCGCGTGTCGTCGGTTGCAGGTTCCTTGTGTTTCAGTTCTTCAACCCATTATGTCCGCGTTTACGGATTACTTACAAACAGAGGAACAAGCGCGGCCCGGTCGCCAACACATGTTAGATGGTGAATATTACGAGCGCATTACAGCGTTGGATTATGCTATGACGCACGATGATGGCCAATCGGCATGGAATTTGGAAGAGGCCCACGTCATATTAGTTGGTGTTTCTCGCACCTCTAAAACGCCAACCTGCATTTACCTCGCAAACAGGGGAATAAAAGCAGCTAATATTCCAATCATCTTGGACGTTGAACTACCTAAAGAGCTGACATCAATAACATCCCCCCTTGTCGTTGGACTGATTAATAATGAGAGAAATCTTTTACAAGTGAGGCAAAACCGCTTGCGTATGTTAAATGAAGAAAACTCAACCAATTATGTAGATCCTGAGGTTATAGCAAGAGAAGTGACTTTTGCTAAAAGGCTCTTTACAGAGCAAGATTGGCCGGTAATCGATATTTCTCGGCGTTCAATAGAAGAAACAGCAGCGAGTATTATAAATTTACTCTCTCAGCACCAAGAGAAAAACATTGGATAGTGGCATTCCTTCAATAATCTTGGCTTCTAAAAGTCGAGTTAGATCAAGGCTTCTTAAGCAAGCGGGCGTAAATTTTCTCGTCCGTTTACCGAACGTAGATGAAGCAGCAATCAAAAAAAAAGCTGGGAATGTATCGACCAAGAAATTAGCGCGAAATTTAGCAGAAACCAAGGCTAGGCAGGTCTCTGCCGACTTTAATGACGCCCTTGTTATTGGGGCCGACCAAGTTCTCGAATGTCAAGGTGTGTTTTTTGATAAACCCGCGGAACAAAAGGCAGCCCGAGAACATCTTCTGAAACTCCGGGGCAAAACACACCAACTGACGAGTTCTGTTTGTGTAGCGCAAAGGGGTGAAATTGTTTGGTGTCACACAGAGTGTGCAGACATGACAATGTTAAATTTTAGCAATGACTTTATAGAATATTATTTACAAACAGCTGGCGACAATA
>CAZWKO010000443.1:0-2506 GCA_964634925.1 uncultured Vicinamibacteraceae bacterium | reverse complement strand
TGTTTTCTAATGTATCTCCGTCGACATATTCCATTACGATAAAAAAAATATCGGCTTCTTTCTCCGCTGTTGTAATGGAAACGATGTTCGGATGGTTAAGCGCTGCTAGTAGTCTGGGCTCGCGAAGTAATTCGCTGAAGTTGAGGTTTTGCTTGTGAGGATGTTTAATTGCGACGTCTTTGTATATCCAGGTATCTTTGGCTAGATAGACTGCACCGAAACCGCCACTGCCAAGTGGAGACAGGATCTTGTACTTTCCTAAGGACTGTCCTCTAAATAGCATACGGCGATGGAAAGTATAGCGTGCGGTTTCTTAAACAGTTGTAGTGGCCCGATGTTCTAGAGATCTGACCATATAAAACGCAAAACTGATAGCGCTACGGTAGGTACTGACTCAGCCCGTAGTGTATTCATCCCAAGAGTGATGGGGACGTAGTCTCCATTTTCGGCTAGTCGTATTTCGTCGTTAGTCCATCCTCCCTCAGGTCCAATAGCGATTGAAGCGCTTTGTGGTTTGGAAGAAGAGAGTCGTTGTAACGGAGTGGCGTTGTCTAGCGGTGCGCCTTTGTTGGGTTCTAAGAGTAGGATCTTCCGCTCTGCGCTTATTGACTGGGTTTTAACGTACTGGCTGAATTGGGTAGGTGGATTTACTACGGGTAGGTGAGACCTACCACACTGCTTGGTCGACGCGACAGCGATGTTTCGCCATCTTTCGACCAACCGCTGACTGTCCTTACCGATTTTAAAACTGCGACTTCTAAGAGTGAGAAGAGGAGTTATTGCAGAAGCCCCCAGCATCGTGGCGTCGCGTACGACGGCATCGAACTTTCTTCCTGCCAGCAATGCGATGCCGAGATTGATCATTACTTGCGATTCCGTGGCGTCACAAACTGCCTCGCCAAGACTAACAACGACTTTCTTGTTTGTAGCGTGCTTGACAGTGGCTTCTCGTTCGTGGCCACGGCCATCAAAGACGCGGATGTCAGTGCCAACTTTTAATCGAAGTACGCGTATTAGGTGTTGTGCTTCTTCAGGCGGTAGCTGTGCTTCTTCTGAGTGATTCGAAAGTGTTGGTAGATAGAAGCGGGGCGAAGACATTACTGCCTCAAGGTAAGTTTAGCAATGATAACGAAACACGAGGCACAACCAACCGTCTTCTTCGTGTCTAGATTCGATTGCGAAGTTGCCTTCGAATGCCATTAGGGTGGTTTGTTCCTCAGATTCGGTCAGTCCACTGATTACAAGTAGCCCGGAAGGCCTACCCAATTTCTCAAATAAAAAGTGGTATTTTTCGAAGGCGGCACCGGTTAGATTGGCGAGGATGATATCTGGACTTGTGAGATGGAAGTTCTGAAGTTCACTTAGCTCAGTGTGAATCGTCTTGATACGTGAGGAGACGCCGTTACGGGCAATGTTTTGACGTGCATTAGTCAGTGCATCGATGTCGCGCTCTATGGCTGTTATAGTCTTCGCGCCAAGCAGCGCAGATGCAATCGCTAAGACACCAGACCCTGTTCCGATATCTAGAACGTGCTTGCTTTTCTGTATGTCAGCTTTTTGTTCTAGAAGACTCTTTAACATAAGTCTTGTGGAAGCATGGTGGCCGGTCCCGAAGCCCATTGAGGGATCGATTTCTATAAGGTAATCAGTGGTATGTTCATGCGACACGCGGTCCCAGGGCGGTGTCACGATCATGTTTCCTATTTTTACGGCGCGCAGATTTCCAAAGGATCGTTCGGCCCAGTTGTCGTTGAGTAGGTCTACGGCGGTGACGGAGAGCACGTCAGAGCCGAAGTTGTGCTCAATGGCTTGAAAGGCTTGGTCACGGTCATTCTTAGAAAAGAAGAAAATGCGTCGGCAATGCACAGTGGGACTACTTGTTATATCAATGTCGACATCTTCGATGGCAAACGGCTTATAGTCGTCTATCAATGCATCGAGTCGATTCCATAAAGATTGAGGGTGACCTGGAAGTCTGACGTCAAGAACCGGCCGTCGGTCACTATGTAGAACTGCTTTAGCCAAAAATATCTTTCACTCGTTCAAAAAAAGGACGAGCATCGGCAGGATGACGACTCTCCCTCGTGTCCGGATCGAAGGTTCGTTGAGGCATGGTCTTATCTAATTTTTCGATTAATTCTTTTTGTTCCGAAGATACCGCCGTGGGAACGTCAACCTTGACATCAACAAAAAGGTCGCCTCGGCCACGACCGTTTACGTGAGGTAATCCTTTGCCCCGGAGTCTAAATCGCGTGCCTGAAGAGGTGCTCTTGGAAATGTGAAGAGTCTCTTCATCTCCGAGTGTTGGAACGGTAATCGTGCCGCCAAGTACAAGTGTGGGGAACGTCACAGGGATGACGCAAAGAATATCACTCTCATTGCGTGTAAAGACTGGATGGTCTTTGACGTGAAGAACGACGTAAAGATCGCGGGGCGCCGCCCGGTGGGGCCCGGGCGCGGCGGGGCCGGGCGGCGGGGGCGGCGGGGCCGGGGGGCGGCGCGGGGG
>CAZWKO010000442.1:0-2519 GCA_964634925.1 uncultured Vicinamibacteraceae bacterium | reverse complement strand
TCAAGAAGCCTGTCCAGTTGACGCGATTGTAGAGGGGCCAAACTTTGAATTTGCAACAGAAACACGTGAAGAATTGCTCTATGATAAAGATAAGCTCTTAGCAAATGGCGATCGATGGGAAACCGAATTAGCTGCTTGTATACGGGCAGATGCCGCATACAGGTAAAAAATCAAATATGAGGAAAATACAACTGCATTTTTGGACAACCAAATGGTAATACAAACACTAACATTTTATTTGTTTTCTATTATTACTGTCGTGGCGGCTGTGATGGTAATTTCAGCTAGGAATCCTGTTCATTCGGTACTTTTTCTGATCTTGGCTTTCTTTAATTCGGCTGGATTGTTTGTCCTTCTGGGAGCGGAATTTTTAGCTATGGTCATGGTCGTCGTCTATGTGGGAGCTGTCGCTGTATTATTCATGTTTGTTGTAATGATGTTAGATGTGAATATTGCAGAACTACGACAGGGCTTTTTACAATATCTACCTTTAGGAGGAATAGTTGGTTTAGTTTTACTATTGGAGCTTGCGATTGTGGTCGGCGGGTTTGTAATTTCACCCGAGGTTTCTGAGAGGTTTGCTGCGCCTATTCCTGTTCCATCAGACATCGCAAATACCGAAGCATTAGGAAACATTATTTATACTAAATATGTTTATTTTTTTCAGGCAGCAGGAATTATCCTTCTTGTGGCAATGATTGGTGCGATAGTTTTGACACATCGTTCAAGAGAGGGCACGCGTAAGCAACGAATAAGTAATCAGATCAATCGTAGGCCTGAAGACACCATAGAGATTAAAAAGGTATCAACAGGAAGTGGTATCTAATGTTTGAAATTGGCCTATCGCATTACTTGACCCTCGGAGCTATACTTTTCACACTGGGAGTGTTTGGCATTTTTCTAAACCGAAAGAATGTAATTATTATTTTAATGTCAATTGAGCTAATACTTCTTGCCATCAACATCAATCTCGTATCCTTTTCATCTTATTTAGGTGATTTGGTCGGACAGGTGTTTGCAATGTTTGTCCTTACTGTAGCGGCTGCTGAAGCCGCAATAGGACTCGCAATACTAGTTGTTTATTTTAGAAATCGAGGCAGCATAGCTGTTGAAGACATACACATGATGAAAGGTTAAAGGTATAAATTTTATGTACGTTTCAGCAGTATTTTTACCTCTCATTGGAAGTTTTATTGCAGGCATCCTTGTTTTTGTTGGTGCCATCACCGAGCCCAAAAAAAAGAAGAATATAGATCAAATGGCTCAGATGGTGACGGTAGGGGCAATGCTTCTATCTGCAATCGCGGCAACAATTGCATTTATAGATGTTGTCGTTTACGGGAATACTGTTGCTATAAAAGTCTGGACTTGGGTTGAGTCGGGGACCTTAAAGTTTTCGTGGGAATTGCGCGGGGACACTCTCTCATTAATCATGTTGTTGATGGTAACCTGGGTAAGTTCGATGATCCACATATATTCCATCGGCTATATGTCTCATGACAACTCGATTCCAAGGTTCATGAGTTACTTAAGCCTCTTTACTTTTTTTATGCTCATGCTCGTCACTTCAAATAATTTGATACAACTCTTTTTTGGCTGGGAGGGAGTTGGTTTAGCGTCTTACCTATTAATTGGATTTTGGTATAACCGTCCCTCTGCCTGCGCGGCTGCCATAAAAGCCTTTGTTGTAAATCGTGTTGGCGACTTTGGATTTGTTTTGGGAATATTTGCTACCTTTTTGTTATTTGACACAATAAACTTTGATGCCATATTTGGACTTGCAGAAGAAAAGTCCAATGCTGTTATTGCTGTTTTTGGCGGGGAATTTCACGCCCTTACGGTAATTTGTCTTCTTCTTTTTATTGGCGCCATGGGAAAATCTGCTCAATTGGGTCTTCATACTTGGCTGCCTGATGCCATGGAGGGACCTACCCCTGTGTCAGCCTTGATACATGCGGCTACAATGGTAACGGCCGGTGTGTTCATGGTTGCCCGTCTGTCTCCATTATTTGAGTATTCTGACACGGCATTAACAGTCGTAACCTTGGTCGGTGCCTCAACGGCCATTTTTGCGGCTACTATTGCGTGTGTGCAAATCGACATCAAACGGGTCATTGCATATTCCACCTGTAGTCAACTGGGCTACATGTTTTTCGCTCTCGGAGTTTCTGCCTATTCCGCGGGTATGTTCCATCTTATTACGCATGCGTTTTTCAAGGCGCTATTGTTCCTTGGTGCTGGATCCGTCATCCATGCTATGTCAGATGAACAGGACATGCGAAAAATGGGCGGGCTTTATAAATTGATCCCGGTGACATATGTTTTAATGTGGATTGGAAGCCTTGCACTAGCGGGAATATGGCCGTTCTCCGGGTTTTATTCTAAAGACATCGTCCTTGAAGCGGCCTGGGGAGCTCACACGGGGATTGGTTATTACGCTTTTTGGATGGGGATCGTCGCAGCTTTTTTGACGGCATTCTATTCTTGGCGGCTGCTCATCCTAACGTTCCATGGGGAAA
>CAZWKO010000441.1:0-2529 GCA_964634925.1 uncultured Vicinamibacteraceae bacterium | reverse complement strand
CAACTAGATCTCCAGACTTGATCTCTATATAGAAAGATCGACCACAAAAAGTCATAAACTCTTTAATACTAACACCTTTAGGTTTTTAGTTATTGACGAACATTAAGCAGAACGGTATAGTTTTAATTGGTCGTGCCACCCGAAGTCCAATTTCTGTCGACCGCACAACTTCTTCTGACTACTCTCGTTGTGAAGCTCGCAATAATCGCGGTGCTTTCCACGATGCTCGTTCGATTTCCTCAATTCAGACGAATCCTACTGACTGAGCAAAGAGCCTGGCGGGAACGTCTCGTGTTTGCCTTCATGCTTGGAATCCCTCTCGTTGGGGGAGTCGCGGCAAGACTTCTTTTAAGCTATAACGCCGCTGATTTCTTGTTGGCTGGACCATTTCTCGCTGGCTTACTGGCCGGGCCTTACGCTGGCGCTATAGTCGGAACGCTTCTTGGAACTCCGGCACTAATCGGCGGTGAGGTTGGCGCGATGCCATTTGCGGTTGGCTGCGGCTTCGCAGGTGGGGGTATTCGAGAGGTTTGCGCGAAAGAAGCGATTTGGCATCTTTCGCCACTTTTTTTTACGGACCTTCATCGGCACGCGTGGCAGGCGGTAAGTCGTTTCAAGTTGGACTGGCTGCTATTGCTCGCCGCGGCTCCCGTTGGTCTTGAGCTTATACGTCAAGGCGTTGGACTTCGCTTTGGCACTAATGCCATTTTTTTCTATCAGCCTGACAATCTTTTGATGGCGGCGCTGATTGTCTTGTCCACTGTTCTTAGCGTCGCAATCCCGATCAAAATATGGAACACCGCACGGATTGAACATCGCCTGCACGAACAAGAAACACTTCTCATGGAGGCCCGTGTCGATGCTCTCTCCAATCAAATAAACCCACATTTTTTGTTTAATACACTGACGTCCATATCATCTCTGATTCGCTCACAACCTGAAACCGCGCGCACTCTCATTCTTAAATTGTCCGCGATGCTTCGGCGAATGCTGCGAACCCAAGAACATTTCGTAACATTACGCGAGGAATTAAAATCGATTGACGAATATCTCGACATCGAATCTATTCGCTTTGGACCTACACTGGTGATAGAAAAGGAAATTACTCAGGACAGCCTCGACTTGGTTATACCAAACATGATTCTTCAACCGTTAATCGAAAATTCTATTAAACACGGTATCGAAAAAAAGGTGGGTGGTGGGCGGATCGTGATTAGAAGTCAGCGAGAACACAATCACGCCGTTATTGAAATTGTCGACAATGGCGCAGGAATGTCTGATGCCGACGTGAACCGTACTCGGGGAAGTGGCATTGGCTTACGAAATGTCGACGAACGGCTTCGCGTTATCTACGGTGAAAACTACCACCTCCAACTCGAAAGTGTGCCCGGCAAAGGCACCTGTGCACGTATTACCATTCCGGAGTTAATCGTTGAGCAACAAGAAACGGCTTAACAAACCAATACGGGTGGTTGTTGTTGACGACGAAGAACCCGCCAGAAATGAACTATGTTTTCAGCTTAGGCAAGTCGACGAAGTCGAAATTATTGGTGAAGCTGCCGATGGCATCAAAGCCTTGCAGCTAATTAAATCGAGGAAACCAGACTTAGCGCTACTTGATATCCAGATGCCTGGTTTGACCGGGTTTGAAGTTGCTCGAAAACTAGTCCTCCAGAAAACTGACGCACAAGTAGTATTTGTAACTGCATATGATCATTATGCGATCGAAGCGTTTGAAATTAACGCCATTGACTATCTGCTTAAACCCGTTGAACCGGCACGGCTTAAACGCACACTAGAGCGGGTACGAAACCTTCAACATTCTGACTCGCCTAACAATACCGCCATTAAGACGTTCACCGCTGAGGATCTTGAGCGCGTTGGAAAATTTATAGACAAACGCTACAGCCGTCCCGAACCCATCGCGGTAAAATTCGACAACAAATTAGTCCTCGTTCAACCTGACGACATCATTTTTATCTCTTTAGAGAATGATGCTATCGAAATTGTCACACGCAGCTTACGTGGTTTCTCAAACTGCCGAACACTCGACGAACTTCAATCAAACCTCGATCCCTCCGTATTTTGGCGGGTCCACCGTTCACATATCGTAAATATTCATAAGATCAAGGAAATACTTCCTCGATTAAGTAGAAACTATGTCTTGAAAATGACAGACCCAAAAAACACACAGATTCCGGTGAGTCGAACCCAGACAAAACGCCTCCGCGAGTATCTCAAACTATAATTACTGCAAGACCATGGACAACCGAATTGACAACGAATTACCCGATGCCACCAACCCTTCTCCCGGACGCCCAGAGTGGGTAGCTGAAGCAGTCAGTGAAGCGACTGAAACGAACGACGAGAAAAACGTTCAATTTCACCGTCCGTCACTAGCCCGCCGGGTCTCAGAAGAATTTATTGCCTGGGTTAAGACCTTCGCCTCAGCGGCAGTCTACGCATCGCTCATAGTTACATTTGGCTTTCAAGTCGCCCGGGTCGAGGGCAAAAGCATGGAGCCTACTT
>CAZWKO010000440.1:0-2545 GCA_964634925.1 uncultured Vicinamibacteraceae bacterium | reverse complement strand
GCCGTTCCAAGGTCAGGTTGTCTTACAATAAGCAAGGCCGGCACAGCAACAACTGCAACACCTATCAGCCAATCACTAATCCGCCGCCCAGATCCCCGTTGGTCTTTGGAAAAAATAAATGCCAGGACCAACGCAAGAGCAAGACGTGCAAATTCAGACGGCTGTAGGTTAACTGGCCCCAAATCAATCCAGCGCTGGGCCCCTCCCTGCTCAACGCCGAACCACAGCGTGTAGAGCAAGCAGGCTATTAAACCTACGTAGATGAGCAACGAGCGATTAACGATAGTCCGGTAATCAATTGTAAGACCAACGCCAAGAGCCACCAATCCGATTAACAATGCTCCTAGTTGTCGGTAAAACTGACTACCCACCTGTTCCGTCGCTGCGTCATAGGTGGTGCTATATATCATGACCAAACCCATCAGACTCAACGCAACAACTGCTAACAATAGTTTGACGTCAACGTGCGTATAGAAGCGTCTCTCAAACACTACTCACCACCTCCAATATTCGCGGCCGCAGCCGGAGCTGGCGACACACTAGAAGGAATAGGTAACGTCGGTAGATTTCTCCCTTCACGCTTAGCAAAAAATGTTTCGATAACATGACGTGCAATCGGGGCAGCAAGATAACCGTGCTCTGCATGCTCACCAAATACAACTCCGGCAATTTCAGGATTGTCACGTGGCGCGGCAAAAACAAACCAACCATGATCGCGAAGATCAAGAGTACTTCCTTCGGCTGCTTCCCGGCCCGACAGTGAAATCACCTGCGCTGTACCAGTTTTTCCAATCACGTCGCGGCCTGCAACCCGACCACGCCGACCAGTGCCTTCTCGATTCACCACCATCCACAGCCCGCGCTTAACGGCCTCTACGGTCAGCGGCGAGAGTTCCACCCGTGACGAGTTTGTGTTCGATTCAATTACTTGCCAACCACTGCCATCGTTATATGAATGTAGCAACCGTGGCACTACTCGCCGTCCTTCATTTGCTATGGTCGCCATCATCACAGCCAATGAAATCGGAGTAACCGATACCTGCCCTTGTCCGATCGAAACAGATATCGTCTCACCGGGATACCACCGCTCACCCACCTCTTCCTGTTTCCAAGCTCTAGACGGCACCAGACCCTTAACTTCGTGAGGCAGGTCAACGCCACTGATTTCACGCAAGCCCAAGGCAGTTGACCATTTATGGATCTGGTCGACGTCAAGTTTCTCACCAAGGGTATAAAAATAGGTATTGCATGATTTCTCTAGTGCTTCATCAAGTGTCACGGTGCCATGCGTTGTATGACACCGAAAAAACCTTCCGTAGAACGTTCCGCCTCCCCCGCAGGCCACTTTGAACTCTGGGTCAATTACTCCCTCTTCTAGCGCCGCAACAGCCATTGCAATCTTAAAGGTCGAACCTGGTGCGTAACGTCCCCGCAAGGCACGATTCTGAAGTGGATTCAATTGGTTATTATTCAATCGCGACCAGTCATCTCGGTTGATACCAGTCGAAAATGCATTGGGATCATAGGCAGGCAAACTAACCAGCGATAGCACCTCGCCATTCTGGGCATCGAGCACGACAGCAGCGCCATCGAAACCCGCCATCTGAAAAGCATCCTCAGCTGCCCGCTGGAGGTCATAGTCAATTGTCAATTTAAGCGACGCTCCTTCTAAGGGCTTCACTTCACCAATGGTCTGAATTTCTCTCCCCTGACTATTGACAACAACGTGCCGAGTTCCATCGACTCCCATCAGAAACTGATTGTAAATTTGCTCGAGGCCAGCTTGGCCAACTATGTCACCAGACTGCATATCATCAAAAGTGTCGAGAGAGAGCTGAGCGGCGGTCACCTCCCCAACGTAGCCAAAGGAATGCGCTGCCAGATGTTCGGTCGGATAATAACGAGCCGGACTCTGCTCGACTACTACACCGGGAAGTTCGAGGCTTCGCGCCGAGACGGCAGATACTTGAGACAAACTCGCATCTGGCACCAAAACAATCGGGCGATATAATGGTTCATCCCGTTGGCTTTCGAGAACTCGCCGTAGTTCAGAGTTTTCAACATCCACTACTTCCGATAGTCGCGCAAGGGTTTCATTTAGATCTGATACTCGCTCCCGCACAAGTGAAATATTTAGGGAATGACGATTTTCAACTAAGACACGATCATTCCGATCAAACACCACGCCTCTAGGAGCACGTAATGACAAACGGCGCTGGTGATTATTTTCGGCCATTTGGAAAAATTTCTCGTACTGACCCACCTGGAAGTTCCAAAAAGCGGCAAGAAGGACCGCAAATAACAAAACAACCGCGCCTTGAAATAAGACGATTAGCGATTTTGTATGCCGCCCCTCCTGAACTGGAACCTTTATATACATCGGACTAGTTAATACGCCACCGCTGAACCGCGAGCACCATTCGCTGCTTTCGGAAACGGCTCCACAGTGCTGGCATTTGTTCACTAACACCGACGACCAGAAAACCAGCGGTAACATTCAAGACAACTTGTTGAAACACATTCACCCCATCAATTGCAGAGGTGG
>CAZWKO010000439.1:0-2546 GCA_964634925.1 uncultured Vicinamibacteraceae bacterium | reverse complement strand
AATACGACGAGCGAGCCCGCAATCTCGTAGAGCACGAGACATCAGCATCGCCGCCAGTACCATCCACACCGACGCTGCTGAATATCCACTCAACGCTCGTGGCATGGGAATACCACCGACAAGCACCAACATCGTGATGCCCAAAATCACCACCTGTGACCCCGGCAGTGGCTGCAACATCAACCCGGCAATCGTCGCAAAGAAAATCCCGGTAATGCGCCAGCCCTGAGCATCGATCCCGTCCGGAGCAGGGAGCACATGCGCAACGATCACATAAATGGCCACCAGCGCAAGGAGTCGAACGGGCTTGCCAGCCATCATGCTAGTGCTAGCTGCAGCGCTCCAAAATGATCGCAAGCCCCTGGCCAACGCCAATACACAAAGTTACCAAGGCGTAGCGGACTTGCGTCTGCTGCAATTGCCGGGCTGCCGTTAAGGCCAGGCGCGCGCCGGATGCTCCTAACGGATGCCCGATCGCAATGGCGCCGCCATTCGGATTAATACGACTATCGCCATCGTCAATATCAAGAAGCTTTAAACACCCGAGTACCTGCGTCGCAAAGGCCTCATTAATCTCAATCACGTCCATATCAGCCATCGTAAGATTGGCCCGACTTAGAACCTTCTGGGAAGCAGGAACCGGGCCAAGTCCCATGACACGAGGTTCAACGCCCGCGACTGCTGCAGAGACGACTCGGGCTAAGGGTTGTGCCCCCATACGATCACCGATGGCGTCTGAACCGACAACAAGCGCCGCCGCACCATCGTTAATACCAGAAGCGTTTCCAGCCGTAACAATGCCACCCTCAACAAGTGGATGCAATTTTGATAACTTGGCCAAGTCCGTACTGGGTCGTGGGTGTTCATCACTGTCTACACACATCGACTCATCCATCCGCTTTCGGCGAGGAACAGTGACCGGCGTCAGCTCGTCTGTATAAAAACCAGCCGTCTTTGCCGTGACATACTTTGCCTGCGACATCGCCGCAAACTCGTCACTGGCCCGTCGGGTTATGCCTAGATCCTGCCCGACTTGTTCCGCCGTCTCGTACATCGCGTGGTCACCATAAACCGATGCCACTTGTGGGTTTGGAAACCGTGAACCGAGTGCCGTATCAAACACGGCAACATCTCTGCCGTAGGCCTGTTCTGCTTTAGCCATCACGAATGGCGAACGACTCATATTCTCAACACCGCCAGCGATAAATAGATCGCCCTGCCCGCACTGGATCGCCCGCGACGCATCAACAACCGCAGCCAAACCACTCGCACATAATCGATTCACGGTAATTCCTGCTACCTCAACAGGGAGGCCAGCGAGCAATCCGCTCCGTCTCGCAATATTTCGACAATCCTCTCCAGCCTGATTGGTGCACCCCACAACCACGTCCTCAAACGATTCACTAGAAAAGGCACTCCGAGTAATGACAGCACGAATGACGTCGGCCAGTAAGTCATCAGCACGAACAGGAGACAAGGCTCCCGCATGTCGCCCAAATGGGCTGCGGAGTCCATCGTAAATAAATGCTTCGCTCATGATATTTTTAACGGGCAAAAAGTGGCTTTGTCGAAACTATCCTGGTCCCTCAAGAACAACGAGCGCAGTCCGGCGAACGTGACGTTACTCTATCTCACGTCTTTTCGCATCAGGTCGATGTAGAAGCAACCCATTCGGCACACCAGCAGATACTGACGTCTCCCCACGTAGTCACCTTGTAATGAACTACGTACCGATCACAATCCAAGCACATTTCTCTGTAATTTGACCATCCCCTGTTCACGCGCCCACAAGTCCAATTCGACAGAAGCAAGTTCATCCACAAGAGGAACCGCAAGTCCGTTGGTTCTCAAGTCCACTGCCTTTATATACATCTGACAGACCTGGCACTCTTCAACACGTACATGCGACCACACTTCTGTCTCGTGGTATTGCAACTGTTCAGCTTGCTCCTCGCAACATTGAGGACAACACGAACGAGCAAACGACCACGCGAACCCGCAAAGGGAACAAAGCAACGTCCGCTTGCCTCGGGCATCCACATCATCCTGCAAAACAGAGACCTGTGGTAGCGAACCACAACATGGACAGAGGGTTTTTCCGTCCCCATCGAGATGTATCCCAGGTCCGATACGCTGGACGAGCGCTTCAGCGATCGGCTGAAGGAATGCTTTTGGAAAAAATTCTAAAGCCAGGCTGTCACATTTGAGTTCTGCGGCCACCTCGTCAATCGATTGCCCGGAAACAACAGCTGCCAGCAGCTGACTTGTCAGCGGGGGAGCTGCCAGTAGTCGGGCGGCTATAGCCTGCAAGATTTCGGTCGCGGACTCGGGCAAGTCCCTCACAAATCCCATAAAAGCCTGATCGCGAGGCTGGCGTGGCAATCGCTCCAGACACACATAAACCTTCTGCTCTTGAGACTGTTCTGAAGATGCGGCGACGTCAAAGACCCGTGACCGAATCGCTTCACGAAATAATTTGTCCTGTTGACCAAGCAACGCTTTGTAAAACACCAGGATGTCAGCAACTTGTGGATATTGGGTTCGGA
>CAZWKO010000438.1:0-2546 GCA_964634925.1 uncultured Vicinamibacteraceae bacterium | reverse complement strand
GAAAAGTCTTTCGAGCGCTGGCCACAAATGCTAAGCGACGTGACGTGCCCCAGTCGCATTCGGGTGAATGCCATCCCGCTGATTTAGTGCGAGCTCGCCTGCAACACCCTCAAGCAAAAACGGCAAGTACACAACATCATATTTATCTGCCAACTCACGAAAAACAGCCCTGAAACTAGTCGTGTATTCGTTGCCGTAGTTCGGTGGGGCTTCCATTCCAGCCAGCAGAACACCGATGTTCTCTGACAAAAGTCGGGAAATAATAGCGTCAAGATTCTCGAACATCTGTTCAACGGGTAAGCCTCGTAAACCGTCGTTGCCTCCAAGCGCCACGATCACACTCACGATATTTCCATGTTCATCTTGGCCACCGATTACCCACTCTAATCGACTCAACCCACCTGCCGTAGTATCTCCAGACACACCGTGCGGAACAATATCCACCGTATATCCGGCATTATCTGCCAGCCGCTGGAGTTGAGCGGGGTACGACTCTCCCGTTTCCAACCCTAGTCCGGCCGTTAAAGAATCGCCAAGGACTAGTACTTTCGGTCGCTGACCCGCGCGACCTGCAACACCATCGCCCTCTACTATTGCATCACTGCCAAATGCGTTGTCGGCCCTAGCTCTGTCAGTCGGCGATGGCGAACCACAAGCAATACTAAACAGACAGCTAAACGTAAGAACCGAAGATAAATTCAATCGGCGACTCTTCATATCAAAACGGTTATACAGCTAATTTTACATGTGCTCGCTCAACCTTCTCGGGAACCGCCAGACAAAGTAATAGCCAAACACGTTTACAACGGCCACAAACGAGGCAAGAAATAATTGCCAATCGACGGTCAATCCGGTTGGATACAACAACGGCGAAAGGTATTGCGTCAGAAACGCTCCCTGATAACCCATCTGGCCGCCCTGCATCAACAGCCACTGTTCCAACGGCGTCAACGGACAAACCCCACCAGTAAGTTCAACCGTGATTCCCCAAAGAACCGCCGGCACATGAACCCATACCAATTGTATCCAGCGCCACACAACAACTACGCCAAAGACAACGAACGCTACAAACGCTACATGTATCAACACGACAAGATCGGCTGCCAACTCATACAGCATCTGAGTCTGTCCAGTCTGACTCAATCTTTAGAAACCTGCTTTTACACTACTTTGCTGCTAGCAGCTGCCAGGCCTTTTCAGGTACGATTCAAATCGGGTATGCCAAACTGTCGCAACTACCTCGCCTTACTTGCCGGACTCATATTATCCGTCAGTGTTCCACCCTCCTTGGTGGCAACCACTCGAGGATTAACAGCAATTCAGGGAGTCAAAGTTGGACACCATACGTTGGATGGAAGACCAACTGGCTGCACAGTCATTCTCTTTGAGAACGGCGCCGTCGGGGCCGTCGACATACGGGGCGGTGCCCCAGGCACCAGAGAGACCGCGCTTCTCGATCCCGTGAATGTCCGTGTGCAACAGGTTCATGCTGTCGCTCTTTCGGGCGGTAGTGCGTTTGGGCTTGCGAGTGCTGATGGCGTTATGCGATATCTGGACGAACGCGGAATCGGATTCAAAGTAGGTGAGAACTCTGTTCCAATCGTACCCGCGGCCGTTCTCTATGACCTCAACGTAGGGGATCCTACAATCCGCCCTACGGCTGAATGCGGATATGAGGCTGCTATCGCGGCAAATACACAGGACATACCAGAAGGCAATGTGGGTGCCGGAGCGGGTGCCACTGTCGGGAAACTCGGCGGTCGCAACCGGGCAATGAAGGGCGGCGTTGGTACAGCGCTAATCGAATTACCAAATGGTCTCAAGGTCGCAGCCTTAATGGCCGTCAATGCGGTCGGCGACGTCATCGACCCAGACACCGGTTCAATTATCGCAGGCACCAGAACACGTGATGGCAATGGTTTGGCCGACGCACGCACGATACTTCGACAGACGGGATCGAGCGATCAGACCCCGCCAACCGGAGGTCAAAACACGACCATTGGAGTCGTAGTAACAAATGCAACACTTACGCCTGCGCAACTTAGCGTCGTTGCCCGTATGGCTCACTCCGGCCTAGCACGGGCCGTACGCCCTGCACATACACCAGCAGACGGCGATACGATTTTCGCCTTAACAACAGGAACCCGCACCGACGACCCTAATTTACTCCGTATCGGAGGGCTCGCCGCAGATGCTACCGCAGAAGCGATTATTCGAGCCGTGCGTGCGGCAACAAGCATTCCGGGGTATCCTGCGTCTCGAGATTTCTGAAGGAGAGCACACAATGAACGCGGTCGTTCTTGCAATAACAGGTCTGGTGGCAGTCTTCGCTGGCTACCGCTTCTACTCGAGTTTCATAGCTGAACAGATTTATCAACTTGACCCCGATTTCGAGACCCCGTCCCATGCGATGCGAGACGACATCGACTATGTGCCAACCAATAAGTTTGTCCTGTGGGGACACCACTTCACTGCAGTCGCTGGAGCAGCCCCAATTATCGGTCCTGGCATCGCGGTCATTTGGGGCTGGTTGCCTGCTTTTATCT
>CAZWKO010000437.1:0-2551 GCA_964634925.1 uncultured Vicinamibacteraceae bacterium | reverse complement strand
AAATACTTTAGTCGATGCGCGCAGGGGCCGCAAGGCGGACGTAATCACTTCTCGAAATAGTTTGCGTGACCCAAGTTCTCCAACCTGCCTTCCGAATACGCCGCCGAGCCACAATCGCGTCCGCCTGACTAGTAAACACACCAAAAACAGCGGAGCCACTGCCACTCATCGCCGCGGCATGCGCGCCAGCCGCTCGAAGACGTTCAACCATCTCTGCAATCGCTGGGTGTTGTTCAACAACAGCAACCTGAAGATCATTACTCAACAAGTCAAGCCGGCGTCTCCAGCCCCGCGACAGTGACCGCTGATTTTTTCTTTTTTCTCTATCTGACAAGCCGTCCCACCAACGATAAGCGTGAGGTGTCTTAACACCAAACCCCGGTAGAGCCAAAACAAGCCATTTACGCTCAAGTGACGCCAACCGCCTGATGCGCTCCCCACGACCTGTCGCCAATACTGTTCCACCCTCGAAAAAAAATGGCACGTCCGAACCTACACCTGCTGCAACATCACGGAGAAAGCGAACTCCCTTATGGGGTGCCCAAAGTTGCCGAAATAGCATAAGCGCCGCAGCGGCGTCACTACTTGCTCCTCCCAAACCAGCCGCTGACGGAATCCTTTTTTTTACTCTCACAGCTACACCTTCTGGACTTCCAGAACGCCCAATCGCTCGCCACAGAGCCAGCCCAGCTGTCCATATCAAATTGTCTCGATCTTGTGGCATCACTTCAGTCTTACTTCTAACTACAAATGGGCCACGACGGACGCTCAGTTGAAGAATGTCGTTCAGCTCAATTGTCTGCAGTATCGTCCGCACCTCATGAAACCCGTCACGCCGTACGCCAAGAATACGGAGGTCAAGATTAATCTTGGCAAAGGCACGCTGCTGCATCTGAAAGCGAACCCCGTCCAACTTCACCGATCACCATCCGTTGTTAACGATTGATCTTCTGTTAGTGACTGAAGCTGAAAGTCGTCGAATGCTACCGAAGAAAATGTTGGTGGCACTGACACCTCAAAAGCCTCTGGATTAATTACAGTGTTCACATTAACTTGAGTCAATTCAATCGTGAGATCGGTAGGAGGTGTCGCCGCGACCGTCTGAATCCGCAGCTTTCTTGGCAAGCCACGGACGTGTTCAGAATATTCAACAATAATATCTCCGACCTTACCCATACTGATTACCGGGGAAATACTGGACCGACGAGAATAGACCGTCGCACCACCACTTAAATCAATCGCAATCCAATCATCGCCGTACGTTTGCGCAGAAAGAGATACTCCATCTTGAACCACACACCCAGTCAGCAAAGCGTGAACATCATCTGGTTCGAGAGATAACCCTGATAGGAAATACAGCAAATCTGACGCTGACGCATCTTGCACAACCTGGCGTTCACGAGGAAGTAACAAAATCGCATCATCAGGTTTCGCGATCAAAATAAAAGCTGGTGCACCAAAGGGTGTCATCCCTTCAAGTCTCAAGAGACCGGGGCGTTTTACCGCAGCACGAGCCCGGGTTCGACGCAACGATCGTTCGCCGTTGAAACCGCGAAACGTAATCACAAGATCTGTGCTTTGAACACTTCGACACGGCCTCGACAGATCGTTCCAAATAGCCCTGTGCTCGGAAACACTCACCGATGCTCCAGAAGGAACTTGAATGTGATCAATAGATGCGGAACATGCCATCAAGAAGAATCCCGAAAGGCATAACACAACCGAGTAGATGGCACGACGGCAAGAAGCCAAGGATTTTACTAAGTTTGTTCTTTTATCTGACGCTCTGCAACGCCGATCTTTCGTTCAATCGCATCAGGGTCAATCGCATCACCATCTCCGCTAAGCGCACGTTTCCATGCGTCTATGGCCTCTACGTACTGCCCTAACTGACTAAGCAGATCGCCCAAGTGATCCTGCACAACCGAATTAGTTTGCAGCTGGTCGCCAGCCATCCTCAACGGGGATTCAGCGAGATCGAAACGATTCAACTTAAAGTAAGCCCAACCGAGACTATCAAGATAGGAACCGTTATGCGGATCTTTGGCGATTGCACGTTCAATGAGTGTGACCGATTCTTCAAGTCGTTCGCCACGATCGGCCAACATATACCCTAAATAATTGAGTGTTGGCGCATGCTCTGGGTCACGATCGAGTAAATCTCTGAACGCGCGTTCTGCCTCCAAGAATCGCTCATTTTGCTCAAATGCAGCGCCGAGCTGAAATCTGATCGAGTTGTCTTCCGGGAAACGCTGCTGCGCCAGCTCTAAAAGTTCTACCGCATCGTCTAATCGATCATACTCACTATAAAAACTGGCAAGCGCCAAAAATCCTCGCGGGTCATCTCTATTCGTCTCGACAAGTTCTCGCAACAAAGATTCACTGCGACCCAAATTCCCTCGCCCAATATGAATTTCTGCCTCAATTAAGACAAGGGTAACGTCTCCCGGATGATGGTTGCGCGCCTCAGCAAGAAGCCGTGTCGCATCCTCATGCCGATCGATCTCAACATAGGCACGGGCCAGCCTGGTCTGAAACGCCAGGTTATTCG
>CAZWKO010000436.1:0-2551 GCA_964634925.1 uncultured Vicinamibacteraceae bacterium | reverse complement strand
TAGAGCAGCTGATTTGTAATCAGCAGGTTGGGGGTTCAAGTCCCTTCGCCAGCTTGTTGTGGCTCAACCGCTTACGTGGTTGGGCCACTTTCTGAAAGTGATTGACATCAGCATCTCTAATAACAGTACATCGACACCCTCGTGCCTAAGTTGGCCATATGGCTGAAAATAACCAATACATCCTCGGCCTGTCGGCTTTCTACCATGATAGCGCGGCGTGCTTGTTAAGGGATGGTGAAATTGTAGCGGCTGCACAGGAGGAGCGCTTCACACGCAAAAAGGGTGACGCAAGCTTTCCGCAAAATTCAGTTGAGTTTTGCCTCACCCAGCAGGGGATCACTTCGAGAGACCTTGCTTTCGTCGGGTTCTACGATAAGCCACTCCTTAAATTCGAACGAATTCTCGAAACTTATATTGGGGTAGCCCCACGCGGGTTCTCATCGTTCGTCAAATCTGCACCACTATGGGTCAAAGAGAAGCTCCATATGGAGAAGTGGATCAGGCAAGGACTCGAATACTCAGGTGAGGTTCTGTACGCTGAGCACCACGAATCTCATGCGGCTAGTGCGTTCTTTCCGTCTCCGTTTGAGGAGGCCGCAATCCTTACTGTAGACGGCGTAGGAGAATGGGCAACGACTTCCATGGGTGTTGGCCGAGGGAATGAAATCGAGCTAATTAGAGAGCTCCATTGGCCAGATTCCCTTGGGTTGCTGTACTCCGCTTTCACTTTCTTCACAGGCTTCAAGGTTAACTCTGGCGAATATAAGCTTATGGGCCTCGCGCCCTACGGTCGACCGATTTACGCGGAGTTGATCTACGACGAGTTGATAGACTTGAAGAGCGATGGATCCTTCAGGCTCAACCAAGAATACTTCAACTATGTCTCCGGCCTGACTATGACAAGTAACGCTTTCATAGAATTGTTCGGTGGTCCACCAAGAGTTCCTGAGTCGAGAATAACGCAGCGTGAGATGGACCTGGCCTGCTCGGTTCAGAAGGTAATCGAAGAGGTCATGTTGACTATGACGTGCACGCTACATCGGGAATCGGGGATGGAGAACCTATGCTTGGCCGGTGGTGTTGCCTTGAATTGTGTGGCGAACGGCAGGATCCTTCGTGAGGGCCCCTTTCAGTCTATCTGGATCCAGCCAGCCGCTGGCGACGCGGGAGGAGCCCTCGGTGTCGCTCAGTTAATCTGGCATCGTCATCTTGGGAAGCGCCGAATGGTCACGCCGGGTAAAGATTCTATGCACGGCGCCTACCTCGGACCCGAGTATTCAGATGATGATATTCGGGTATATCTCGAATCACAGAACGCAGTCTATACAAGACTCAAGGGCGAGAATCTTCCAAGGAAAATTGCTGATATCCTAGCTGAAGGAAAGACCGTGGGCTGGTTCAATGGACGAATGGAATTCGGGCCGAGAGCACTGGGGTCCAGGAGTATTCTTGGGGATCCTCGTAGCTCAGCTATGCAGAAGCAAATGAACCTCAAGATTAAGTTTCGGGAGAGCTTTAGGCCATTTGCACCCAGCGTTCTGAGGGAGAAGGTGTCTGATTTCTTTGAGATGAATTGCGAGTCCCCCTATATGCTTCTTGTCGCCCCAGTCAAAGAGGGGCGTCGTGTCGAGATGACTGGCAACGAGCGGGAGCTGTGGGGTATCGAACTTCTCAATGTACCTCGGTCAGACGTCCCGGCCATAACACATGTGGACTACTCAGCAAGGGTTCAGACGGTCAGCCATGATACGAATCCTGACTACCATGATCTAATCAAGGCATTTGAGGATAAGACCGGATTCGGAATCATCGTCAACACTTCATTCAACGTGCGGGGAGAACCCATCGTTTGCACACCGGAGGACGCCCACACGTGCTTCATGCGTACTCAGATAGACTATTTGGTGCTAGGCAAGTACCTCTTGGCTAAAACAGATCAACCAGAATGGAAGGAGGATTTAAATTGGCGGGAGGAATTTCAGTTGGACTAGCAACCCGAGAGGGTCGCAGATTCGGTGCCACCGTTGGATCGGCAATTGTGGTCCTCGGAGGTATCGCCTGGTGGCGTAACCATGAAATCTTGGCACAGTTCCTCATAGGGATCGGTGTCCTGCTGCTTCTCGGGGCACTGATCGCACCCATTCGGCTTAAACCGATTGAGCGCTTCTGGATGGCTATGGCGGTCCAGATTTCTAGAGTGACAACACCTATCATCCTGGGAATCGTCTACTTTGTGGTAGTGACTCCGATAGCTCTGGTGGTCAGGGGAAACTGAGATAGACGTAGGCACTGGCGTAGTAGTAGGGCTTACACACGCCGCGAGCATGAGAAGAACTGTCAGTCGGATTGGCCACATGTTTTAGTATTCATTTTTGCGAAACACACCATCGGTATGTAACCGCGTACGAAAAAGAGAGAGGACACAGAATGGGGCTCCAAGTGGTCCTCTAATTCTTCCTTTCTCCATGATACCAAATCATAAGAAGACCTAAAACAAGGAAGATGGTGCCCCACCATTGGTGGGATAGCCCCCACAAGGTGAATTCTAGTA
>CAZWKO010000435.1:0-2556 GCA_964634925.1 uncultured Vicinamibacteraceae bacterium | reverse complement strand
CATGATGCAAAAAAGAAACCGAATATTCAGACCAACAATCAATATTCACCAAGAAGATTCAATCCAATTCGCTCAATGATTCCAACCACCAATGCATTACCCATGAAGAAGGCCCTGTTCCCTTCACTCGGGCCGGCTGTATGGTCATCGGGGAACATATTCAGTCTCTCCGGTTCGATTGGAGTCAAACGCCTCAACCATTCAGTCTTTCGAAGTTTCATCAATTCCCTTACCTTGGCCGCTACTTCTCCGTCCAAATCAAACTCCTCTCGCATCTTCTTGGTTGGTTTGAACTTCACCACGTGTTTGAATCTCGACGCGCTCTTGCCGCCTTCGCCGGTTATAATCGTCCTAGATGGTTTGTCGAGTGAATCTGGGAAAGCGACTGGGCCTTCGTTGTACATATAGGTGAATCCATCAGTCCCTTTACGCTCCTCTTTCTTGCCATTCTTGAGGTAATACCAGCCCTTCTCTTTGAGGACGGATTCTGGCTCAAGGCAGTAGTCCAGAGGGACCTTGCGGTTTGCAATGAGGATGTCTCCCATGGTCGTTTGTTCCCCTGAATAGTCTGGTTTCACGCGATAGGTGTAATATTGGCCTGCGGCCATGACACCTGCTTCCTTGAACGGTGACTTGGCTTTCGGATCGGCACCTTTGTTGAAGCCATCCGAAATGTCTGCTAAATCATCATCCATTTTCATTCTCAACGGGCTAGGTACGGCCATGAGTACGCTGAATGGTTGAATTGGAAAGGCCTTGGCTAGATTTCCATCCTTCTGAATCCATGATAGCACATTCTCTTGTTTCATGAGTTGAGCATATGCGGGGGTGCCCGGAGCATATGCGAGGATGAACACCCTTCTCCTTCTTTGGGGCATACCATATTCTCCAGCATTAATGACTCGCCACTCTACTACGTAACCCAATTCATCGAGAGAGGCGAGCATTATTGCGAAGTCTCTACCCCTTTGACTAGTAGGGGATTTTAGCAGCCGATCGACATTCTCAAGTAGGGCTACGGGAGGTCTCTTGTCTTTCATTATCCGATGTATCTCCCACCAGAGAACACCTTTCTTTCCTTCTAGTCCAGCAGCCTTGTTGGCGGTCTTAGCGACAGAATAGTCCTGACATGGGAAGCCACCAACCAGAAGGTCATGTTCCGGAATGTCACTAAGGTCAACCTCGGCTATGTCATCATTGACATGCGTCTCAAATCCGTCTTCGGAGTTGAACACCACAGGGTTGTCGGTTTCTTTGAGGTTCCATTGTTTGACATAGACATCTGAAGCGTGTTGTTTCTTGATTCCCGGCTCCCATTGATTGCTCCAAATCACTTTGTATCTTGAATCAGAATCGGTGCCGGGAGGGCCTTCAAGACCGATGCGGAAACCCCCGACTCCTGCGAACAACTCGCACACTTTGATGGGCACAGAAAAGGTTGGTCGACCACGGTTTATTAGTATGCCGATCGTGTTTCCAGCACCTTGTGTTTACATCGAGAACCTAAATATGAAATCCTTGTTTCAGCATTCGTGCTTCATGGTTCTGAAGAGGAATTGCTTGCCCATGCCAAGAAATTGGAAGGTTTGAAATTCTCGGAAATCAGTAGTTTGGTCGGACGTCTGGATGATACTCATCGAAAGCATACCAAGGGTGTGGTCGCCAAGGTTATCGAGACCGAATATTTCGGTATTCCAGTGAACAGTAGTGAGGCTCCAGACTTCGAAGAATTGGGAATAGAGCTCAAAGTGAGTCCACTGAGATTCGTCAAGAATGCAGGAGTCTATACTACCAAGGAGAGGAATGTCATCAAGATGGTTGATTACAATGAGCTCCATGAGGTGAAAAATTGGACGAAGAACAAAATCAACAAGAAGCTGAAGAGAATCCTATTCGTGTTGTATGTACACGACAATACTGTAGATGCCTGGGAATGGCAAGTCGTCAAGGTATTCCTTTGGAGTTCCAGTGAGCAAGAGTCTGCAAAGATTCAGAGGGATTATGACATCATGCGCGAGAAGGTTGACTCTGGATTGAACTTGAGAGAGGGCGACCACACTTTCCTAGCCACTTGCCCAAAGCATGCGGGCGGGTATCTCAAGGATACTCCACTTGATTCACCGCGTTCTTCGCTTGCGGTGCATCCGGTAATGGAATTCGCAGAGAAGAGAGGATATTGTATCAAACGTGAAGCCTTCATCGAGTTAATCGCTGAGTCCATTGGAGCCCCATTGGTAAAAAAGGGTCGAACCATTGGAAACACAGCAGAACATCTGGAGTTGAGAGAATGAAGGCGAGCGAGATCATTGAATTGATTATTTCAAGACACGAGAATGACGATCCTACCCCAATAGAGATTCATGGTGGACTCTATCTTGAGCCTGTCCTCAATTACGGGGGAAAGATGGCACGCAAGGCATATCAGAGTTACAGGAAGAACTGGCATCAAGACAGGAAGTATTGCGGGAATCTTGATTTCAAGATAATGGATGCTTCGGGAAAGATGGAACATTCCAATCTTCTCAGTAGATGCTTGGGTGTAGTACCTATCGAAGC
>CAZWKO010000434.1:0-2559 GCA_964634925.1 uncultured Vicinamibacteraceae bacterium | reverse complement strand
ACCAGTTATTCGCGGCTGCTTATCGATGTCAACCGGCGCCCGGGGGAGCCGGGCTCGATCCCCAAGATCAGTGACGGCACGGTCATTCCGGGTAACGCCAGCCTGAGCCAAGCGGCAGGCCATGCCAGGGCAAAACAGTTTTTCTGGCCCTATCACCACGCCATCGATGACCAGTTGACCCGCCTTCGTGCCCTTGGTCCAGTACCAGCGGTTTTTTCGGTACACACCTTCACGCCCCACATGGCAGGCGAGGACCGGCCTTGGCACATCGGCGTCCTATGGAATCGAGACGGACGCATGGCCGCGCCGCTTCTTGAGGCGCTGCCCCGCCTCGATACCAAACTCACCGTCGGAGATAATCTGCCCTACGCCGGCACCCAGGTTGCCTATACCCTAAACCTCCATGCCGGCTTGGCAGGAATGCCCCACGTGGCGGTAGAGATACGCCAAGACCTGACTGCTAGCAGAGATGAAACGGAAAATTGGGCCAGATTGCTGGCCGTCTCCCTTTCTAAAATCTTGGCAATTCCAGGCCTTCATTCAGCGGAATATTATTGAATCCCCCGCTTGCCGGGAAACTAAGCGCCCGCTACTGTCACCCGCAAATTGTACGCCTAATTGGAAAGAAAAGGACGGAAGAAAATGTCGGATGTGGGAGGCATTGCACGCGATCGGTTGCGCACCATCGTCGAGAGGATCGAACGGCTGGAGGAAGAAAGAGCGGCCCTCGGGGCTGACATCCGCGAGGTCTATTCAGAAGCCAAGAGTGGCGGCTTCGACGCAAAAATCCTGCGGCAGATTATCCGCCTCCGCAAGTTGGACGGCAACGACCGGCGAGAACAGGAAGAATTGCTCGACCTCTACAAGGTGGCCCTGGAAATGGATTAAGGCCGGCCCCGGCCGGTCAGAATTTTTCGACCCAGGGGCGCACCTCGATCTCCCAGGACCAGGACGAACGGTGCTGGGCGTGCAGATGGTAATAGGTATCGGCAATAGCGTCAGGATCGAGCCAGGCATCCGGACCGCGCCCTCCACTGTCGGCGCGTCCTCTTGCCTCAGACCGGATACCACCATCCACAACCACATGGACCACGTGAATGTTCTGTGGGTGCAGTTCCCGCGCCATGCTTTGCGCCAGACCCCGGAGCCCGAATTTGCCCATGGCGAAGGGCGCCGACTGGGAGAAGCCCTTGACCCCAGCCGAAGCGCCGGTGAACATGATTGTTCCGCGCCCGGCTGACAGCATGGCATGCGCCGCCGAACGGCCCACTAGAAAACCACCGTAACACGATGTGAGGATCGCTTCCTTCACCTCTTCCGGATCGAGCTCAGCCACCGGCCCCCTCGCACGCCGGCTTGCGTTATAGACCACCACAGTAGGTGTGCCGAGATCGCAGGCAACGGCTGCAAACAAAGCTTCCACGTCGCCCGCCTCGGAGGCATCACAGGAATATGTCTTGGCGCCGATTTCAACGGCAAGACCAGCTAATTTATCAGTGTTGCGCGCCGCCAAGGCGATGTCCATGCCGACACCGGCAAAACGCCGCGCCAGGGACGCGCTCAGTCCCGATCCGGTTCCGACGATTACGGCGATGTCTTTCTCACTCATGGATATGGCTCCCTGATCAATGGCTGAAAATGGTTAAAGCGGCCTCTGGTTTTGTCCTATTCAACAAAACGTTTACGGGTCGGTAATAACCGAGATCTAAGATCACGGCCATGAAAATCGGAACCATAAACGATACCCTTTCTGCCCAGCTTTCGCGTAACCAAGCAAATTCTATGGATTCGCTAGTGTTGATCACCCGCCAGCTCGTGGAGCGCATGCAGGAAGAACGGCGCGATCAAGCCGTGAATTTTGACCGTGCCGACCTAGTAGAAGCGAACCGAGACAAGGCCAAGTTGATGCGTTTCAAGGCCCGCGTCGCAGACAACGTTGCTGCCGCCACTAAGGCGAAATCGGCTGTAGAGTGGACCAAGCGCATCCTCGGCGAGATGAAGACCGAGCTTCAAACCCTGATGGGCTCCAACGACGCTGCCAGTCGCACGACGATGGCCGCCTCTTTCAACACACATTTGGCGAACATCAACAACCGCGTTGACGGCGCCAAGCAGCAGATCGGCATGCAGACAATCAACCTGGTGGGCAGCACGTCTGGTTCCAGTTTCGAGACCGACAACATATTCTCACCGGTGTCAGAGCGCGGCGGGCTAGCGATGATTGAGGGCGCCTATATCGGTACCAAATTTAACATTCAGGATTCTGATGGTTTCCTCTGGCGTCTCGAAGAAACCAGTAACGCATATATCCAATACAAATCCGACGGCACCGGCGAGCGTACCGGGGCCACCCTCTCCGCGGAAGGACTTAGCGTTATCAGCTATGATCACGATACCGGCGCGGTTCAGCTCGGAGGATTGGGCTCCTTGAGCGGTACCGTTGTGCAGGGTGGCATTGGGGTGCTCTCCAGCAATTTTTACAGCGATTTCGCCGATGACGCCGCTATCCAACAAGCCATTGCCGACATCGACGCCGCTGCTACCGAACTTTCGCTCCGC
>CAZWKO010000433.1:0-2567 GCA_964634925.1 uncultured Vicinamibacteraceae bacterium | reverse complement strand
TTCAGAAGTTCCCGATAGATTTAAAATATTCATTTTGATTAATCCTATGACAGCAGTGGTAGAATCATTCCGCGGAGCTTTTCTGGGGGTAAACTCACTAACTTTTCAAGGACTGATCTTAAGCATTATAATTTCAATTCTACTTTTTATTTTTGGCATCATTATTTTTAGCAGGGTGGAAAAAACATTTATGGATACGGTGTAAAAGCGTGGTGGTAGTAAACTGTGAATATTGGTGTGTGAAGAATAATGAATGAAAAGGTGTACAAACATAAAGACCTTGACCTTGATATTTATAAAAAGTGTTTATCAGTTTACAAAGCAGTTACCGAAAGAAGAGATATAAGGGATTACTCCTTAGATGTGTAGGTCTGCTGTGTCGATACCTTCAAATATTGTTGAATACGTCCCACACAACTCTACCAAAGAATTAGCCAATTACTGAATATTGCTTTTTGTGACGTTGCTGAAATATACACTCAAGCACACATCTGAAAAGAGTTTGGTTATATCAAAGACACTTACGTTGTAAAAAAGTGAATGGTTAATATTTCTAAAATGCTTATAAGACTGAAAAAACCATTAACAATAAAACAATAGATTTCTCTTTACATATCACCCAATACTCATAATGTCGAATGTCATAAAAATTGAAAACCTTTATAAGGAATACCGCCTAGGTATAATTGGCTATGGTACCCTTTATCAGGATTTACAAAGCTGGTGGGCCAAAATGAGAGGTATGCCGGATCCAAATTCTCTTATAGGTGAGGTCAATCCTAACCAGGGTAAGGAAAGGATTCTTGCTTTAAATGATATAAATCTTGAGGTAAAGGATGGTGAAGTATTGGGTATCATCGGTGCGAATGGATCAGGTAAATCTACGCTATTAAAGATTTTATCAAAAGTTACTGCACCAACAAGTGGGACAATCAATTATAATGGAAGAATTGCTAGCCTATTAGAAGTCGGTACTGGTTTCCACCCGGAGCTCACAGGAAGAGAAAATATTTATCTTAATGGTGCCATTAATGGTATGAACAAAAGAGAGGTTAAAAGGAAACTTGATGAAATCGTAGATTTTGCTGGTGTTGAGAAATTCCTTGATACCCCAGTCAAACGTTATTCATCTGGTATGTATGTTCGGCTTGGCTTTGCTGTGGCAGCACATTTGGATCCGGATATACTTTTAGTCGATGAAGTTTTGGCAGTGGGTGATGCTTCGTTTCAGGATAAAGCTATCAGAAAGATGCGGAGCGTTAGCAAGGATGAAGGAAGGACCGTGCTTTTTGTAAGCCATCAAATGGCAAGTATCGGAAAGCTTTGTCAGACTGCTATAGTACTGGATGCAGGGAAAATAGTTTTTTCGGGAGACACTGACAAGGCAATTTCTAAGTATTTACAGAATGCAAGTACCCATCAGCCTGAAGTATTATTTGCCAAGGATGAATCAAAAATAACGCAAATTAGATCAATACGGATGTTAGATTATGAAAATAACTTGACCATCAATATAGACCGATTTCACCCTTTTTACGCTGAGATAAGTTATGATGTTTACAAACGTGTAGAAAATCCGTTTGTTGTAGCTGATTTGAAAACGTCTGAAGGGATTCGTATTTGTTACTCACATAGTACTGATGAAGACTCAAATAAGAGTGTTATTCAAGAACCAGGTTCATATGTTTCTATTGTTGAATTTCCCGGAGGAGTGTTCAATTCTGGTACCTACAATTTGGATTTTGCTCTACAAACTAAATATGAAAAATTGGATAATATTCCTACTCTTCTTACGTTTAATCTAATCGATTATGGAACTTTTATTGTAAATCATGGGAACCTCAAAGGCAGGGTAATATTGGGATTACTTCTAAAATGGGAAACGGAAAGGGTGAAATAATTCTTGATATGAATGATAAGTTTATATATTGATATAATTAATAAGTTTGTATAAATGAATCTTATTATAAATCTTGTGAAGTTGCTTAATTATAGAAAAACATTAAACGCAGAATAAATTTAATGTATTTTATTAATTACATTAAAAAATTGGTTTTTACATTTAATCAGTAAACGAGGAAAAGAAAATGAAAAATGTGTATGTTATATCTGAAATAGGAATAAATCATAATGGTAGTATGAAATTGGCAAAAGAATTGATTGATTTATCAAAAAATTCAGGAGCGAATGCAGTTAAGTTTCAAAAAAGAACAGTTGAGTTAGTATATACCAAGGAAGAATTAGACAAGTACCGTGAGTCTCCTTGGGGCACGACCAACCGAGAGCAGAAGGTTGGCTTGGAACTGTCGATTGAACAGTACATAGAATTAGAAAAATATGCAAAAAATTTAGGACTCGAATTTATAGTATCTTGTTGGGATCTTGCTAGTATTGATTTGGTTGAGCAACATTTGGATCTTGCATATCATAAAGTTGCTTCTGCCCTTGCAACAAATAAAGAGTTTTTGAAGAAGCTTAATCTAACAGGTCGCCCTGTTATTTTGTCAACAGGTATGTGTACTGAAGAACAAATAAGTGCAGCGGTAAATATACTAGACAACGTAGAA
>CAZWKO010000432.1:0-2574 GCA_964634925.1 uncultured Vicinamibacteraceae bacterium | reverse complement strand
CGCGCAGGCAATTTGCTGCGCCTCATCCAGTCTCTCCCCAAAGGATATATTTAATTGCTGCACCAAAACGTAATAATATACCAAGTTGATCCACATCTGCACCCGAGAAAAGTGGAATTTCGAGGCTCTTTTGCCCTTTTGCTTCCACTTTAAGCACAGCTAATTTTTCCCCTATCTTAATGGGTGCCTGTATGGGCTGATTAAATATAGCGGTAACTTTCATACTTTTACGCGCCTTCCTCGGTAAAGTAATTGTAAGATCTTGTTGAATCAACAATGGCACTTTGCTAGTTACTCCCATCCAGACAAGAGCTTCCGTCACAGTTTCACCAGCCTTAAAGAGAGGGTAATTATCAAAAATACGATATCCCCAATCTAATATCTGTGCAGACTCACTGGCCCTAGACTTTTTGCTCGGCAACCCATTTAGTACCAAAACAAGACGACGATTTTTTCTAATAGCACTCGCGGTGAGACCAAATCCAGCAGATTGGGTATGGCCTGTTTTCAGACCATCGGCACCAAGACCTCTGTAAAGAGTGGGGTTCCGATTGAACTGTTTAATTCCTGAATAAGTAAAACTTTTTTGTGCATAATAATGATAATAATCAGGAAAATTTTTGATTGTCGCAATAGCAAGCTTTGAAAGATCGCGTGCAGTTGTGTAATGGTCGGGATCAGGCCAGCCGCTAGCGTTGACAAAGCTAGAGTTGCTCATAGAAAGCGTCTTTGCTAATTCATTTAGCTCCGTGGAGAAAGCACCCTCTGAGCCGGAAAGTCCCTCTGCAATAACAATACTGGCATCGTTACCTGACTGAACAATGACGCCTTTCAATAGGTCCTCTACATTCACACGACTGTTTACCGAAACATACATCTTTGACCCGCCCTTGCGCCAAGCTTTCTCGCTAACAAGAAAGCTATCGTCTAAAGAAAGGCTGCCCTCTTTCAACGCGTCAAATACCTGATATATGGTCATCATCTTACTCATAGAGGAAGGAGCCATTCTTTCGTCTGCATTTTTTTCGAAAAGTACCGTACCCGTTGCCGCATCCACCAATATCGCTTGCTTACTAGAGGTTTCAAATGCACTCGAATAAACGGGAGCTAGGACGAGGCTAGCACAGAATAAAGACACTTGTGGAAAAAGTCTAAATAACACCCTAGTCCCCCTCAGAAGGTTCGTTAAATAGCCTATATTCACTTAAACAAAAATACCCTGAAATCAATTTCAAACAAAAATTTACCTAAGAATTCTACATTCAGTCATATCGGGAAAACCAAAAAGACTAAAATATTAGATTAATCTACCACCAACCTAGCCGCGTCAAATCCAGAATGCAAAATGGACTCAAGAAGAAAGTCAGCGTCACTAATTGTCTTAATAGGCCCTGCTCGAACCCGGAAGAACTCTCTACCGTTAACAATCACAGAAGTCACACTAACGTTGTTCAAAACACTCAACCGAGCCGCCGCCTGGTGGGCATTTTGAAACTGTGTAAAAGCTCCAACTTGAATAAAGATGTTACTAGGTTCTACAGCTACCGTCGTAATTTGACCATCCGGTTCGACCGATCCTACGAGAGCACGTTCACGAACAGTAGATCGCCGTTTAACAGCTTTTTTTGAATTCTGTGGATTTTTTTGCGTTGGAACTAAACTGGCTCCCTTGGGAGGCAGCAAGATGTCTCTGTTTACCCCAGCTTTTGGTAATTTTATGTCCGAGGGGATCGGAGAATTGATAGACGCCATATTATCCCCACTCATTGCGCGTTGAGCCAAACGCCTACTTTCTGATTCCAATACCTCTACCCGAACACGCGCCGTTCCCTGACGATAAAAGCCTAATAGTTGAGCGCCCCGCCTCGAAAGATCAATAATTCTACCATAGGCATAAGGTCCACGATCATTGATTCTCAATCGCAACGACCGTCCATTCTCAAGGTTTGTGACCTGAACAAGACTTGGCATAGGTAGCGTCTTATGGGCAGCCGTCAAACCATTTTGGTCGTAAATTTCACCATTAGCCGTTTGTTTTCCATGAAATCCCGGACCGTACCATGAAGCAACACCGGTACGGTTATAACTGTAATCTACTTTTGGGTAATACCAAATCCCCTTAATTTGGTAGGGATTACCAATCTTATACTTCCCTTTTGCCTTAACTGGACTTGGCTTACTCTTGGTTAACTTCTTTGCAGTGTGGACAATAAGTTGGGTCTCAGCACATGAACTCAGTATGAATAGAGCACCTAAAAGAAAGCAAATTACTCGTATAAAGTTTCCACTAATTTTAAACAAAAGCATGGCAATAATTGTTTTTAATTATTCCTTTTTTATTCACCAGCATATTAAACTATTTTCTGCCTATCTTTTCAGCGAGCATTCCCACTGCAATAGCAAAAAATTTAGAGCGGTTCCATTTCAAGATTGTTAAATAATTAGAGTAAGTTAAGAAGATACGGGAATTTATCCCATTAACCATAACAAGTGATCCCTTCAAATTTCGTTTGGGTAAGTCCCCTCCATCTACCCGTAACACACCCAATTTACGCCATTCTGAGATGTTTTTAC
>CAZWKO010000431.1:0-2576 GCA_964634925.1 uncultured Vicinamibacteraceae bacterium | reverse complement strand
CGATGTAAATAGCGCCAGCCGCGAACTTTGACGTCGCCTCCAACATCCACGCAACCGCGCTCCCCTTGTGCCAGCTGATATCAGGTCGCAACTCGTATAGCATTTTCCCTCCTTCACGCCTGAGTCTGGGATAATTGATGAGCACGTCTGATACGGCCTGCTCAACGTGAATGATGTCACGCGGATCGACAAGGCGATAGTGCGCAGACAAACTGTAGCGTTTCCGTTCTACGATTACGCCTTCGACCCCATCCAACTGATGCCTTAGACTACCTTCTGCCGCTTCCAGTAACGGTAACCACTCAGCGGCAACTTCATATCGAAGTCCACTCCCCACGGGCCCCTGAATATCAAGTCCGTGACAACCGACATAACCAAGTTGATCGAGTCTAATAAATTCTCTAGCGACACCAATGTCCCTTCCCGTAACAATAGTCACTGGGCAATGTTCTACCAGACCTGCAAGAACGTCACGCGTGGACGCATCAAGTATTGCCGCCTCAGGTCGAGAAACTATTGGAGTTAACGTGCCGTCGTAATCAAGAAAAATAGTGATCTTGTTACGTTCCGTTGTGGAAAAGAATTCCTCAACAAAATCTGAATTAAGAGCTGACGGCAACGCCCGTGAACTAGTAACGGTCATTCAAACTAACGCATTCAAAACCAAGCAAACAAAATAGAAGGATTTCTTACGGCGCCACACGCTCACGAGTCACCTATACGAGTCGCAACCGACTCAGCTTCACGTAACACTCTTAGCAAATTACGACCCCACAGCTTATCTATTTCGACATCACTGTAGCCTCGTCGCACTAGCTCAACTGTCACACTTAATGTCTCTCCGGCATGGTTCCAGCCAGAAATCCCACCACCACCATCAAAGTCAGAACTAATACCAACGTGGTCTACTCCGATTAACTGAATCGCATACTCAATATGGTCTACAAAATCAGAGACATTCGCCTCGGGGTAGCGGTCGTCAAGAGCCTCCATACGGCCAATATAGTCCTCGTATGGTTCCGCTCCCAGTTCTTCCGGCTGCTGTCCTGGAATCATGCCGAACGCACCTCGAATATTGTTGTACTCTCGACGTCGAAGCGCCGCATCTTCTGTAAGCAATGCTCCAAAAGCCACAATCTGGACAACACCACCGTTATCACGCAACGCAATGAGCTGGTCATCGTCAAGATTCCATGAATGCTCTCTAAGTCTCCGAATCGCTGAGTTTGATGCGATCACAGGTGCCTGAGATAACCTCACGGCTTCCAACATAGCAGTTCGTGACAAGTGTGAAACATCCACCACCATTCCTAGACGGTTCATCTCATCAATCATCCGCTGACCCACAGGAGCCAAACCTTCTCCTTCGAACTTTTCGCTGGGAAAATCATCAATGTCTGTCGGTTCACGATGGGGCTGATGGGGCAGTGCCATATACCGACAGCCGTAGTCGTAGTATGTCTTGAGATGAGTAATCTCCTGACCGACCACTAGTCCATTTTCGATTCCGATAGATACCGCGAGCTTGCCAGTTCCAACAATACGTTCAATGTCGTACGCCGAATACCCGATTTCAATGTCATTCGGATGCATTTCCTCGGCGAGCCTATTAACAGCCTCTAATCCTCTAATCGTAGCTGCCTGCATGCTGGCCGTATCTTCAGAATCAGAGACACTTCGACTAGGATCGACCACCAAAAAAACCGCCTCCAATTCTCCTGTTCGAAGTTTTGGAAGGTCAACTTGGAAGTCATTGTCCGTTCCAGGGTCAACTTCTCTAGTCGCGTAATTGTCTGGGATCTCAATGTGAGCATCTATCGTTAGTGCATTTCGGTGTAGAGCACGGGCCACCTCGATATACGCATCTTCCGTATTTCCAGCCGAGCAACCGTTTGCCAGAATTGCGACCAAAAATGTAACCAAGCATTTAGACCTTGAATTTAACGTATCTCCGCCCATGGCGTTGAGCATAGCACCACGACTACCATACGATAAATGAACCACTAGTTTTGCTCGTGGTCTCTGCTGTGCCAAAACAAAACATATATTTTGTTGACCGGTCAATTATAAATTTATAGCATTTACAAATGGGAAGAAGAAGCGACGCACGCCCTCGAATCATTTCGGCAGCGAAACAACTTTTTCACGAACGCGGATACCAAGGCGTTGGAGTTTTAGAACTTTGTGGGACATCCGATGTAAACAAGGGCAGTTTTTATCATTTTTTTCCCTCAAAACGACATCTTTTGCTCGAAGTTCTCTCCGAAAGCTGGGACGAAACGGGAATCCTAAAAACTTGGCTCCAGCAGCCGCCGGAATCACCCACTCGAGATTTTCGTCATTACTTAAGAGAACTTTTTGCATTTCACTATGCCGAATGGGAAATCTCCGGTTATGTTCGAGGCTCAATGCTCGGAAATATCTCGGCTGAAGTAGGAACAACCAATGAGCCAATAATAATAAAGGAACTCAAAAGATTATCCGACCAACAACATCGCGCTTTTCGTGCACTACTCTCGGCCGGTCGTAAAACTGGTGAGTTCAATGTCAAAGACATCAACGCCAATACCGACGGA
>CAZWKO010000430.1:0-2580 GCA_964634925.1 uncultured Vicinamibacteraceae bacterium | reverse complement strand
CATGGGGCCGGCTTGGTCGAGGGACGAGGCGAAGGCAACCATGCCCCAGCGGGAACAGCGTCCGTAGGTGGGTTTCATGCCTACAATGCCGCAGAACGAAGCCGGCTGGCGGATGGATCCGCCAGTATCAGATCCGATGGCGCCGGTCGCCATATGTGCCGCCACCGCCACCGCCGAGCCACCGGACGAACCTCCCGGAACTCGGTCCTTGTCGTCCGCCAGCTTCCAGGGGTTCTTTACCGTTCCGTAGTGGCTTGTAATATTGGCTGAGCCCATCGCAAACTCGTCCATGTTAGTCTTGCCCAACATCACCGCCCCGGCGACGCGCAAGTTATCGGTTATGGTGGATTCGTAAGTTGGGGTGAAGCCGTCCAGGATGTGCGAGCCGGCGGTGGTCAGCACTCCCTCGGTGCAGAACAGGTCTTTCACGGCGACGGGAATACCGTCCAATGGACCAAGGCTTTTACCGGCGGCCCGCCTGACATCCGAAGCGTGGGCCCGCTCCATAGCGATATCCGGCGTCTCGGTGACAAAGGCGTTGAGCCCACGTGTTCTTTCCATGGCAGCGAGACTTGCTTTGGTCAGCTCCTCGGACGAGAACTTGCCTGCCGCGAGGCCCCGTGCGCCCTCGGCAACACCCAATTTGGCCAATTGGGAACTCATTCCACAACCTTGGGTACGGTATAGAACTTGCCCGACCGCTCGGGCGCGTTGGCCAACACCTGGTCTGGACTATCGCCGTCATCCACCTTGTCAGAACGCTTCGGCCAATCCTTTTTTGTCACGCCCGTCATAGGTTCGGCCTCCGAGGTATCGACTTCCTCCAGTTGCTTTATCCAACCGAGGATATTAGACAATTCGTCGACCAGCGCATCCATTTCCGACTCGTCGACACGGATACGCGCCAGTCTGGCAAAATTAGCAACGGCGTCCTTATCAAGCGCCATGGATATGCCTTTCGGTGATTGGCTTGGAGCCGTTTGGCCGGCGCGGAACCTACCATCGAGCATAAGCGCGGGCAAGGCGATGGGCTGCCTTAGTCACTCGCCATCCAATCAACTATAACCGCCTCATGACGGTGATTCACCTCGTGATCGGCGAAGAGAACTATTCCTCCTAGTTACTGCGCCGCTGGCTGGCAACAAAGGGAGCTGAGCTTCAAATCAAGCAACAGCTGATCCGTCATTCGAAAACGGCCGTGCCGAAACCTGGGCCACACCCGGACTGAATATCCGATGACAAGAAGGCGACGTCCAAGAGGAGTTTCGAATTGGACTAGTGCTGGATAATCGTGCTGACCCGGTAAGCGAGCACCGCATATTAACCGATCACTGTTGGCCAACGTCTTTCAATCTGCCGACATCCGCAAGTCGTATCTGCTCCAAATTCACCTGATGACCCGAAAGCATGGAGAAATGAGCCCTTACAACTGTCGCCCGGATTCCATTTAGTGGGCGAGGACATATCGGTGGCCGTGCTGCGGCGGAAGTGGAAGACTGCACAGACTGCTGTGAATGCCCCACCTGCGATAAGGTTAGCCGGCCGCCTTTGGTGGTTTAACCGTGGATTTTAATTTGTTAGCCAAATTCGGCATCCTCCTAATCTTCCCGCGTTTCAACAAGACGAAGGGCATAGGCCAGATCGTCGCCTGGAGCGTGCGCAACGAGACCCTGCACTGCGCCTCGGTGATCAAGCTGTTACGTACCTTCCTTGCCGAATTTCTTGAGTTCTGGAAAAAAATTTCGAGCTCAAGATGTACAAAGCTTGAGAGATCATCGTCATCCACCGGAATGCCCTCATCGATCCTGCCTTCGAACTGGTCCCCGTCGAGGGTCTCAAGGTCGACACCGTCAAAGAGTATATCTATCAAATCGCCGACCGACGCCGCGCGCAACTTGGGTTACAACCAGCTACCGCATCGAGGAATTTGCCTTGCCCTGGCTCGGCGCCATGCTCAACGCTACCAAGCAAACCAATTTTTCCGAGAAACCCGCCACCGTATATTCCTGCCCGCGACAAGAAGGATCTGTGAAGAGGCTTTCGATTAAGGCTGTAGCCGGGTTAGTTAGTCTTAAACTCCGGCCAAGGTCATCTCTTCTATCCGCACCGTCGGGGCGTCGACGCCGTAGCGGAGGCTCAGGTCATTGGCAGCAGTTAAACCCAAGAACATATCCTTTAGGTTGCCGGCGATGGTCACCTCGGAGACTGGGTAAGCCAACGCTCCAGCCTCGATCCAAAAGCCCGCGGCGCCACGGCTGTAATCGCCTGTCAATCCGTTGACGCCGAAGCCGATCAGCTCGGTCACGTAAAGCCCGGCCTTGATATCGCCGATCAGTTCCTCGCGACTAACCAAACCCTTCTCCATGTAAAGGTTAGTGGCCGACGGCGAAGGCGGTGAGCCGGTACCCCGCGAAGCATGACCAGTGGTCTCCAACCCCAGTTGCCGGGCAGAGCGCAAATCCAAAAACCAAGTGGTCAGGTTGCCATCCTTTATGATACTGCGGCGCTTATTCGACACCCCCTCGCCGTCGAAGGGTTTCGAGCGGAGGCCCCGGTGGCGGTGCGGATCGTCGATGATAT
>CAZWKO010000429.1:0-2582 GCA_964634925.1 uncultured Vicinamibacteraceae bacterium | reverse complement strand
CGCTGATGGTCAATATTTCATGGGGATTGAGCTTCAAGTCGACGCAGGCCCGCCGGAGGCTGTTGAGCACGCCGAAATCGCCGCAGCCCGGACACCAATCGGGATCGACCTTGCCCTTGAAATCGTTGACCGATTGGGGCTCGAGAACGAGTTCTTGAGTGTTGATGCCATCCAATGTTCCGCCTCCTTAAACCATGATTTCCTGGTACGGGACCGAGTGATCGGTGGTGCCCGCCAATTGCTCTTTTACGCCGTCCACAATGTGGTGCGGCATGAACGGCTCGCCGTCATATTTCCGAATATGCCCGTCGACACTGACGCCAGTTTCACTGCGCAAATATCGGTGAAACTGTCCGGAATAATTGTTCTCGACGATGATCGTCTTCTGGGCATTGTTGATTATCTGAGCGATCGCATCTCCATGAAACGGTACGATCCATTTGATGGAAAGGTAATTAGCGGTGATGCCTTGATCGACCAATTTCTGGACCGCTTCGCTGATAACTCCTCGAGTGGAACCCCAGCCTATAAGGGTCACCTCTGCATCGGCCGCGCCCACCAATTCCGGCGCCGCTACCGCGTCGGCGAGGCCCTGGAACTTACGCGCGCGTTTTTCCACCATTCTGCGCCGTTTGTGGGGGTTGGTAAATTCATCGCTAATCAAGACGCCGTCCTGATCGTGTTCATCGGTGGCGACAACGTGGACATGGCCCTTAAGCCCTGGCAGAGCGCGCGGCGAAATGCCGCTTTCTGTGATCTCATAGCGCAAATAATCGACGCTTTCCGTCGCCTCCTCGACCAGTGCACCACGCGCGATTTCCGGCTGCAGGTTGATTTTGTCCGGTGCCACGCTGAACGTTCCCTCCGATATCAGCAGATCAGTTAAGACGATCCCTGGACATTGAAATTTGTCGCATAGATTAAAAATCTCCGGGATGGTGTTAAAGGCATCAAGGGCATTGGCAGGTGCCACGATGATGCGCTCGAAATCCCCCTGGCTGGCACCCAAGGCCTGCCAGAGATCGCCTTGCTCTGTCTTGGTCGGAACGCCGGTGGAAGGTCCGGCGCGCTGGACATTGATAAATACACACGGAATTTCCATCATCGCTGCTGCGCCAATGGCCTCGGTCATTAGTGCAAAGCCGCCACCCGAGGTGGCGCACATGGCGCGAGCCCCAGTGTGTGCGGCGCCGATTACCATATTGGCGACGGCTATCTCGTCTTCGCCCTGGCGCACCATAATACCCAGGTCCCGGGCATTTTTGGCCATCCAGTGCAGCACCCCAGTGGATGGGCTCATCGGGTAGGCGCAATAAAACTTGACGCCGGCAGCGGCACCGCCCATTGCCAGGGCCTCATTACCGGTCCAAAGCGCCTGCGGCTGACCGCCATTGGGTATTGGTTCGGCATAGGCTTCGAAATTCGCCACCGCATGATCGTAGCCCGCCCGCGCAGCGTCCACATTTTCGCCGACAACTTCTTGTCCCTTTCGTCCCAGTTGCAAAGTCAAGGCATCCTCCAGCAACTCAAAATCCAGGCCCAAAAGGCTTACGATGACACCCAGCGCGATGGTATTCTGCATCACTTTATTGCGGCTGTTGTTTGACAGTTCCGCGACCGGCATGGGGCAAAGTTGCACGCCCTCCCTGGCGGCGCCGGTGGTAATGGTATCACTGTTGTAAACGACCCGTCCGCCGACACCCATCAGGCCGAGATGACGGTCCATAGTATCCTGGTTCAGGCACACCAGCAGATCCAAATTATCACCGTGACAACCGATTTCACCGTCGTTTATCCGGATGGTGAGAAATATATGCCCACCGCGGACGATGGATTGGTAGGCGTTGTAAGCATGCAAGTTGAGACCGCGCCGTGTCAGGATGCGCGCAAGGATATTGCCCGGGGTGGCGATCCCCTGCCCGGCGGCACCTCCAATACTCATGGTGAAGTCAAATTTTCCGAGCCCCATGGGCACCCCCCACTGTCACCGAGATTTCAACCGATACATGAAACCATCCACCCTGGATGCGTCGATCCTAGGGGGATTATTACGCCCCCAACTCCGCCGAAACTATGGTTCCGACAGCCGTTTAAGACAACACAAATTTTTGTGCGGATACAACTAAAAATGGACAAGAAAATCACGATGCACAATAAATTTCCGCAACTTTCCTACAAAGAGAAGTATACGAGGCCTGGTTCGCTCGGAGCTTGGAGCTCGGGTGCAAGACGTCCACGTCGCTACATGAAACATTGTGTGGTCGGCCAGACATACCGGAAACGGCAGGTTTGGCCGCCGGAACCGCTTGGCGGCCGAGTTAAATAGAGTTGCTGCCGGCCGCTACGAAACTTCGATACCGAGAAAATTGCGGAGCTTTTGGCAGACGCCAAGCACGAAAGCTACCTCCCACCGGCCCTGTTGGAAGCCAAACCGTGCACGTCACACCCAAAGCCGCCGAGTAGACTGTATCTATTGTCATATCGGTATTATAAATAAATTATAATAATTTAACGTATAAAGGTATAAAAAAATAATATTTATAATTAATTATATTATTTGCCGAAATTTGACTAAAAATATT
>CAZWKO010000428.1:0-2586 GCA_964634925.1 uncultured Vicinamibacteraceae bacterium | reverse complement strand
GGCGTCACACCACAAGAGGCGCAAACATTCATTGATGCATATTTCGAGGGTTTTCCGGAAGTAAAAACATTCATTGCTGACACACTCGAAACAGGTCGGTCTGAAGGTTCCGTGACTACCATGTTCGGGCGCCGACGAAAGATACCGGAACTAACAAACCGTAACGGTCAATTCCGCAGTCGGGGCGAACGTGAGGCCGTAAATATGCCGATTCAAGGAACTGCCGCTGACATCCTGAAATGGGCCATGATTAAACTGCATTCCGCTTTACCGTCTGAAGCCAAAATTATTCTGACGGTTCACGATGAACTCGTCGTAGAAGCCCCAGAGAAAGATGCTGTTATGGTCAGTGAGATTGTGCGCACACAAATGGAACAAGCTGTTGAATTCTCAGTTCCACTAACAGTCGATATCGGAATCGGCCACAACTGGAAAGAAGCGAAAGGATAACACTCCGGTGGTTGCTCCTGTCATTTTTTCGCGGGCCGATCATCCAATCTCGCGCACACTCATCGATGATGATGCATTGAAAGTCCTGTATCGGCTTCGCAAGTTTAATCACACCGCCTATCTGGTGGGTGGCGGTGTTAGGGACCTATTACTCCAACGTCACCCGAAAGATTTCGATATCGGTACTTCGGCTCACCCTCACGAGATAAAACGCATCTTTCGAAACTGCTGGATTATTGGACGACGCTTCCGCCTTGCTCACGTAAAGTTTGGGCCTAAAACTATCGAGGTCGCCACATTTCGTAAACAAGTACCGGTGGATGACAATACATCCGCATCCGCCGGCAGCACAAAAGAACTCGATAAACAGGGACCGACCGACGCCAGCGTTCCTCGACAAGTTATCCGCCGTGACAACACATTCGGCAGCCCAGAAGAAGATGCTTTCCGCCGTGACTTTACAATCAATGCTCTGTTTTACGACATTTCGACATTTGCCATCATCGACTACGTCGGTGGCGTGGAAGACCTCCAAAACAAAATTCTGCGTTGTATTGGCGAACCGAATGAGCGATTCGTCGAGGATCCCGTCAGAATGCTGCGCGCAGTAGCATTTGCTGCCCGCCTCGATTTTCGTATCGATACGCCAATTCGAGATGCCATCAAAAACAACCACGCCGAAATCAAGAATGCCGCGCCAGCACGGTTAATCGAAGAACTTTACAAGCTACTGCGCAGTGGGGTCTCCACAAAAGCATTCAAAGGTTTGTCGAAGAGCGGTTTACTGCAACATATCGCGCCACAAGTCGAACAGAAAAAATCTGTTCGGCTATGGCGCTCACTCGATGCCCTTGATGCCTATCGAAACAGATTCACCACCGGGCCTGAAACACTTACCAATGCTGTCTTGCTTGGCAGTCTGATGACCCCTGTCCAAACCCTCGACCTTACACCGCGCCGACGAGACGATCGCTCGATTGGGCTCACACTCGGAGAACTACCAGTCGCGAGGAAAGATGTTGACCGACTTCGGCGCGCTCTCGTATTGCAACCCCGGTTAATAGATCCAAAACTCCCGTCGCGCGCGGTACGGGGAATTCTGACTCGCCCTAGTTTTCCTGAAGCATTGACATGGCTCACAATTCATGGGAACAATCCTGAAGCTGTTTCCCGCTGGCAAGAACTTGCTGCGAAAGGCCCTCGCCCACGTCCAGAAAAGAAACGACGCCGGCGACGACGCAGACCAAGACCGACGACCAAAGACTCATAAACCAAAGCGGAACTTTTTACTTGCTCATCCGGCAAGCAAAATGCCAGTTACATTAAAGAACGACAGAACAAACCCAACTGCTGTCAGCGCGATTAGCCCCAAGGAGGCTAGCATTACTCCGGTACTTTCGCGGTGTTCGTCGCTGAACCCCATGAACTGTGCAGCTAACCACCCACCCACAAATCCGCCGCCATGGGCCCAATTGTTCACGCTGGGCATCACGAAGCCTAAAATACCAAGGATAATCGCCCACTGCCACAACTGCTGAGTCAGCATTGACTGGCCTCGTTTCTGGCCGTAGACAATCAGCGCGGCAAGGAGACCAAAAATTGCACCGGAAGCCCCAATAGTTGGTGCACCGGACATCGTGTTTGACACCAAAAATCCTGCAGCACCAGAAATATTAAATAACACGAAGGCTCGTGCAGGACCGTAGGCATCAGAAGCGACCGGACCGAGATTTCGGATCCACATCACATTGAAAAAAATGTGGAGCAAACCGCCATGCAAATAAATGGCTGTAAGAAGAGTCCACCACCAACCAAGTTCCCACGCAACACCACCGGTCATACCCAACTGGTACAGTGCACGCCCGCCAGGGGATAGAATCGATAAAAATCCCGATCCTTCCATGATCGCTTCCGGTTGGAGCAGCAGTGCTAAGACATAGAGAGTGACGGTTGCACCGACGATCAACGTAATTTGATCGAGTCGCGTCCCGATCACAGAGCGAAGCACTGGCGCCCAACCAAAAAGACCCGGTCGCCATGCACCGCAGAAGGGGCAAGTCTCCTCGTTAATACCAACGAGCTGGTTGCACTGCGCACAAACGATTGAACCCTGGGCTTGTCGCACAAGTTACACCG
>CAZWKO010000427.1:0-2587 GCA_964634925.1 uncultured Vicinamibacteraceae bacterium | reverse complement strand
AGAATTACCATAAATCCAATACCTCAAACCAGCGAATTAGAAGTCACCGCTCAAGCTTACATAGAACCCCAGACCAGGGCTTTGTAGACCGAAGATCTCCTCATATTGATCATCAAGAAGGTTTTCGAGGCGACCATTTACAGTGACCTTTTCCATTATCTTATAAGATCCACCGACGTTGATCTTAGTAATTGGCGCTAATTGAACGCGGGTACTGTTCGCGAATGATGCGTCAAAATCAAGATCCGCCTGGTGGCCAGTAAATTCTGTTGTCAAAAAGAGACGGGCCTTATCTGTTAAAAATCGATATTCAATGTTTCCACTCGCGATATGCTTTGCACGCCTTAAAAGTTCCTGACCGCTAGGATCCTTATGATTTGTATACGTATATGAGGCATTTGCCGACAGATCATTTGTAAAATTCAAATCAGCTGTCAACTCTGTCCCCCATATCTTGGTAGTCCCGTCATTATTTGTTGATCCAGATCCAAACGTCGTTATCAAATCCGTCACACGATTAATAAAAAGAGTACCACCTAGTTGTACTCGGTCATGCCAGATGGATTGATCAATGCCAAAGTCATAGCTTGTGTTGCTTTCAGGCTTAAGGTTAGGGCTTGCAGTAAAAGGAGCAGTAGAGTCAAACAATTCACTGAATGTAGGGTTTTTAACTCCTGTGCCGTAGCTAGCACGCAACTTAGTTCCCAATTCACCAATCATGTAAGCTACAGTGGCACGCCGTGTGTTCGAATTGGCAAATTTGTCGTTGTAGTCATGACGCCCTGAACCGGTAAGCGTCAATTGGTTAAATAATTCTATTTGATATTCACCAAAATAACCCCTCGTATTACGGGTTTTTTTAAATGTTGTCCCGATGGCTTTTTCGTGTTCGTTATCAAGACCGACTGTCACGGTATGATATGAATTAGCTAATTTTGGAAGGTCATACCTTATGGTATTTTGATAACCAACCTTGATTTTGCGACCAACACTCTTACTGGTAACAATATCATTTGTCGTTGTTTTCTTATGATTTTCCGACCATTGAGCCTTAATGTCATGTTGCCAAGTCCCATTGAACAGTTTGTAGGAACCTGTAGTTCCACCTATAAAGTCGGTGCGCTTATCAGCTTTGGTTAAGTCATCAATGAAATCATGGCAACAATTCTGACCCGGAAAGGGAACCTCATCAAGATCAATCCTATTAATTATTAGCCGTCCTGAAATCCCAACCTCTAAATCTTCCGTTGGTGTTGCACCAAGCTTGGAAGATACGGTCAAGTTTTCATATCCATCTTTCTCGAGCGGTTCAGGATTGCTTATGCTTGGACGTGAAGCAGAGATACCCTCAGTCGAATATTTCAAAACGTTAAATGCATAGTGGTAATCGTCAGACCCGCCAGAAATGCTGCTCCCTGCTTGTATTGTACCAAAAGAACCCGCTTCACCGAATGCGGTGACCTTAGGTGGTCCCTTACCACGTTTTGTAATAATATTTATAACGCCGCCAATTGCATCACTCCCATGGACAGAGCTTTGTGACCCTCGTAGCACTTCAATACGTTCAATATCACCAGGTAAAATGTCCGCCCAAAGAGCTTCCGAAGTGTTGGGGTCATTTGCCTCCATCCCATCGATTAGAAATAAGACATGGTTTGCCTCAGTTCCACGTATACGAATTGATGTTAAACCACCGACGGGACCCGTCCGACTTACGGCAAGCCCTGGTACTTTTCTTAATAGTTCCGGAACGAAAGCCACACCGTTCCGGTTGATTTCGTCACTTGTTATAATGGTTATCGCACTACCAATATTACTTCGAGAAGTTGGCGCCATCGTAGCTGTTACTAATAACTCGGGGAGAACCGGCAGAAATTTGGGCTTTAAAATTGGAGTTGGAGATGCTTTTGTCTTAGCATTGTTTATAGACCCAATTATTTTTGTCGTTTTTGATATTGGAGTTAGAGATGCCCTTTTACTGAGCTTTTTTGGAGACCCAACGATCATTTTTGGTACGATGGGTTGGACAACGTTCTTCTCTAATCTCAAACTGGGCCCAATTTTAATATTCTCAAAAGGATGAGGTTCATTTATCAGCCTCGACATATCATAGAGACCGCCAGATTTGGCTTGATTATCGACGGAGGCGTAGAAACCTGCACAAATGATTGAGGCGATGTATATCCTAAATTTTTTATTTTTCAGCATTATTCCCAGAAATTCTATTGGCTAATAAACTAGACAGGAACAAAGCAGCCACAATATTTTGTGGGGTTTCAGCGCGCAAAAACTGAAAATTAATGCTATTCCCACTTAATTCTCCATTACTCAATAATCCGACCAGGATCTAAGAACCAATTTTATAGTTTGGCACCTATTCGCCGCCGGACACACCCATAGTGCATCTACTAATTGTCAGTATAATTGGAGGATGTTTGGCCTAAGTGAAAAAACACCCCGTTTTAATACTGACAATTAATCAGCACCAACAAGGCGTCACCACAAACGGCTCTTACCGCGCCCCCGGCAAATCCCGGCCGAAGACTAGGCGACGCATTCCCTGGCAGGTCTCCTGGCTCGCGGGTCC
>CAZWKO010000426.1:0-2588 GCA_964634925.1 uncultured Vicinamibacteraceae bacterium | reverse complement strand
AGACAACTATCAGACGGTCTATGCTACAGAGCGTGGTTCTGTTGCAGCCCCCACGGCTGGGATGCATTTTACAAAGGAGCTTTTGGCAAAATTAGTTAAAAAAGGTGTTAAAAAAACATTCATTACGCTTCACATTGGCTTGGGAACATTTAAGCCAATACTTGTTGAAGATCTTACTCGCCATTATATGGATTCTGAATATTTTTCTGTCCCCCCAGATACAGCGGAGTTAATTAATAAATCTATTACAGTAGGGACATCTACCGTTCGAACACTTGAAACGGTGGTTGTATCAGGCTTTCAAATTACTCCAAGAAGTGGATGGACCGATAAATTTATTTATCCCCCATATCAATTTAAAATGAGTGATATGTTGATTACTAATTTTCATCAGCCACAATCAACTCTAATGATGCTTGTATCAGCGTATGCAAATAAAGATTTTATGATGCACGCCTATCAAGAAGCGATTAAAAAGAAATATCGTTTTTATTCATATGGTGATGCAATGCTTATAATGTAATGCTTACATCATCAAATTTCAGAATAGGCAATGGCGTTGATGTTCATCCTCTTGTTAAGGGAAAAAAATTAATATTAGGTGGAATTCATATAGAACATCATTCTGGATGTGCTGGGCATAGCGATGGAGATGCTTTAATTCATAGTGTTATAGATGCAATTTTAGGTGCAATGAATGAAGGCGACATAGGAGATTATTTCCCATCATCAGATGCTAAATACAAAAATGCGAATAGCCAAGATTTTTTAAATGAGATTGTAACTAAATTAAATGACAAGCAGTGGGCAGTAATGAATATTGATTCTACTGTTATATTACAGGATCCAATTATTAAACCCTATATTGAAGAAATGAAAACTTCTTTCCCCCCTGAGTGGCCCATATCGATTAAAGCCACAACCACAGATTATCTTGGCTTTATTGGAGAGGGAAAAGGAATTGCTGTTATTGCTACCTGCCTATTAAAAAAAATATGATAAGAGTCCGATTTGCACCAAGCCCCACAGGCTACCTTCATATTGGGGGCTTAAGAACAGCCTTATATAATTACTTATTTGCTAAGCAAAATAAGGGAAAATTAATATTGAGAATTGAAGATACCGATCAAACACGATTGGTTGATGGGGCTATGGAAAACTTAATTTCTACTTTAGCATGGTCAGGTATTGAATTTGATGAAGGACCACATAAAGGTGGTGACTTTGGTCCATATACTCAATCAGAGAGATTATCAATATATAAACAGCATACCCTTCAATTAATTAAAGATGGGAATGCCTATCCATGTTTTTATCCTGAAGAAAGATTAGATTTGATAAAAGAAAAAAATATGCCTAGCGATATTGTAGCAGAGTATGATAGACGATTTCGTGATTTAAATATTTCAGAAATGATTGATAGGATGTCTAATGAGAATCATGTAGTGAGGTTAAAAGTTCCATCCAAAGGGAGTATATCTATTAATGATGAAATTCGTGGACAAATTGATTTTGATTTGAGCCTCATTCAAGATCAGATTATTATTAAATCTGATGGATATCCTACATATCATCTTGCCAGCGTTGTAGATGATTATCTCATGAAGATTTCTCATGTAATTAGAGGGGAAGAGTGGATAGCGAGCCTACCTAAGCATGGGCTATTATATCAATCATTTGGGTGGGAACTACCCAGTTTTGCTCATCTCCCATTATTATTAAATGAAGATAGATCTAAGTTATCTAAAAGGCAGGGCGATGTTGCTGTTGAAGATTATATGACTAGTGGATATCTTAAGGATGCACTTATTAATTTTGTTTCTCTATTGGGATGGCATGGGGCTGATGATAGAGAGATATATAATATAGATGAACTTACCAATTCATTTTCTATTAATCGTATCAGAAGTAGTGGCGCAGTATTTGATATTAAAAAATTACAATGGTTTAATCAGGAGTATATTAAAAAAACTGATACAGAAACATTATTAGAGCTAATTAATACTAAGTTAGATATGACAGCTCCAATGATTGATTTAGTCAAAGATAGCGTATCAACATTAGATGATTTTCAAGATAAGCTCGATATATTTTTTAATTATTCAATAATGGAAATTAGCTCAGATGATATGCTCTTTCCATCTGAAATATATAAGTTCTTAAAGGATGTAGGCATTAAACTAAAAGAAAAAAATAATATTACAGCAGAAGGGTTTAAGGTCATAATAAATGATTTAAAATCTCTCAACAACCTATCACTTAATATTTGGAAGCCCATTCGTATAGCACTAACAGGAAGGGAGCATGGACCTGATATTGGGAAGGTGGTTGAAATATTAGGTGGTGATACATCATATCAGAGGATAGATATATTCCTTCAAAAAAATAATGGTTAGCATACGCTCTAACGCTAAACTTAACCTTGGTCTTAAAATAGAAGAAAAGCGTGATGATGGATACCATAATATATCTACCTTTATGCAGGAAATTAGTTTATATGATGGAATTCAGTTAGCTCATAATAATTCTAATTCGATTAACCTTTCTTTAAAAGGGCTCCCAACTCCCAATGATTCATCTAATCTATG
>CAZWKO010000425.1:0-2588 GCA_964634925.1 uncultured Vicinamibacteraceae bacterium | reverse complement strand
TGCGGAAGGACAGAACATGAAGGTCTACATCATCGAGCGTGAGACGATGGAAGTACTGACGGCCTTTGGTGATGGTGGTCGTCAGCCAGGGATGTTCTTCGCGGTTCACAGCATAGCTGTTGATTCCGACGGAAACATCTATACGACCGAAACCTATGAAGGTTCGCGTATACAGAAGTTTGTCTATAAGGGGCTTGGTCCGGTGCCGGCCGGTGCCGAAGGTGAAAATAGCCAAGGTGTTCTCTGGCCGACGAACTAAGACTTTGTAATTGTTAAGAGTCGAGAGTTCTTACTCTCGATTGATGGCTACGAAGAGCCGGTTTAGCAGACGCTAGGCCGGCTCTTTTTTTATCTTTGCAATGACAAGAAAAAGACCGTGCATGCAGGCCTGCATGCACGGTCGTGATTTGAGCGTTATTGTGAGGCCTCTTTACTGATTAGCAAGCAGTGCCGACGGCCTTATTTAGGCATTCCGGATCACGGATATTATCAAAGCGTGCTCGGAGTTCCGTCAGGGCAGCCGTCGCTGCTGGGCCATCCTGTGCACCGGAGGCACGAGAAATACCTGAGATGGCAGCGAAAGCTTGTTCAGTGAGCTCAAGGGCTTTCTCTTGGCCTTTCGCTTTCCAGAAGGTTTCTATTTTTGAAAACTGAGTGAAAGCTTTATCTGAGTCTTCACCAAGATCTCCAAAATAACTTGCGTCGATGTGCATGGCCGTATCAGTGAGGATAAACCGTAATTCATCGATGGCCGCGTCATAGTCCTCTTGTGACACTTCTTGCGCAGAGACTAGCGACACGGCAAGAACGATGGCAGTAAATAGAGCGACCGCGAGTTTAATTCTTGGCACCTCTTCCTCCTCTTTCATTGATTAGAATCGTCGGTATTTCAAATTCACAATACGTCGGCGATTAGGGCGACACCGACAACAATCATAGCGAGTCCTGCAATTCGACCACCCTGAGGACCAAACGGTATCACTTTTTCGAGTAAAACGAAGAGTGTAATGGTCGCGATCCATAGGAGATTCATGACGCCGCCGACAAACAGCAACGCCATTAAAATCCAGCAACATCCTAGACAGAAGAGTCCGTGGTCGACTCCCATTCTCAAGGCCCCCATGATTCCTGGCCGCCAGTGGTGTGCCAGGAAATGGAGTGGGCCACGGCATTTCTTCAGGCAGGCCTGTTTGAAAGGTGTGAGTTGATAGACGCCGGCGGCGATGAGCAAGCTTGCACCGATGGTGGGACTGGTTGTGATTAACATCGGTGATAGAAGAGCGGCCTGATCGAGTGCCCATTGGGCTGTCGTTGCGACGACGCTGAATACCGTCCAGATGATGAGATAGCCGGTAACAAATATTGAGGCCGGAGCAATCGGTGTCTTTCGTTCGTCGGCTTTCCGCGCAACGGCAGCGTACATAAGCGTCATTGGGATCGCCGTCGGGACCATCATGCCCACCATCATGATGGTCCACATGAGAAACATGAACCAGAACTCACGCCCGGTCCACGGGCGGATTGACAGCATGTCCATGGTCGATGACATGTCCATGCCTGTCATGTCGTTAGCCATATCGATGAGGTAGACCCATGCTAAAACCGTGATGGTGGTGAGCGAGAACAAGACCGCGAGCGTATCTCGCCGTGGAAGTGACAGAGAAGAGTGTTGAGTCACGTTAAATAACTGAGGCGCTTAACGAATAACCCCATCTTGGTTCATGTGCAGGATGCAGAACTGGCCATGCGTGCCAGATAATTCAATTGGAACGCTGCCATTAGCTTTCGAGGTTCCGATGCCGATTTCTGCGTAGGTGTACTCAAACCCATTAGGTAAGTGAATTTGTGCTCTGGAATCCTTGCCGGTGAACGGATTCGTCATTGGGGTTCCTGTGGATTCCACCAGTCCTGCGATCTTAAGATGGGCCTGACGCGCATCAATGTCGATCGAAACTTCGATAGGCCGATATAACGTGTCGTAGACTGTCGACATCGTGCTGCTGAGGACCGAAAAGATGGTGGCGCCAGGAGCCGTTGATTCACCTTTAAGAATTTTTCCAAGCGCTTCTCGTTGAGCGTCAGACGCACGGTCATCAATGATCGTTTCGATTTGACCATTTCCTTCTGCAATTTCACCTGGCCACTTTGCGACGAGCGCCCAATGAAGTCCGGCAATGTCACAATCACCAAAGTGCCCTTCATCAATGATGCCGGCAACAACAGCCTGGCAATGACCGTGGGTTGATGGGGCATTGAACTGGCACGGACACCCTTGGTCGCAGTTGCAGTTTCCATATTCTCGGCCTTTGATCATCCACTGGTCTGCCATAGGTAAACTTTCCCTTCTGTTGAGCGATTCTAAAGAAGTTTTACTTTGAAATGGAGGAAATTTTTGTTCTGTCGAAGAAGTTGATACCAGGGTCTTGTTACGAGGCGTGGTCGGGTGTAGGCTTCCTGAATTCAAGTGGTCTGTTTGGCACGCTAATGAAGGAGTAGGGCATGCGATTTCGTTCAATACTTGTCGTTGTCTCGGTTTTGGTAGGCAGTACCTTTTTGGTGTCAGATGCTCAAGGTCAAGGTCGCGTTCA
>CAZWKO010000424.1:0-2598 GCA_964634925.1 uncultured Vicinamibacteraceae bacterium | reverse complement strand
AAATACTGTCGCAAGTATCCTTGATGGTTTGTCCAACAAATCGGGAATTTAAAAAATTTGACGCTTCTATAAATGCTGATGGCGGAATATCTCGAGGAACTTCGACAATTCGATTTTCAACGATGCCATCGGCAGTTACCAACACTACCAAAGCGCGGCCGGGGTTGAGATGAAAAAATTCAATATGTTTTAACGGTGTTTCTATTTTGGGGGCTAAGACGATACCTGCACAATTGGAGAGACCAGAAAGCGTGTTGGTTGCTTCTTCCAGCACCTCCTCAAAACTTTTACCGGTCCCAGCAACCCTACCCTCTAAATCGCTTTTATCTTCATTGTTGAGGTTTCCAAGTTCCAGCAAGCCGTCCACAAAGATACGTAGACCAGCGTTAGTAGGAAGGCGGCCCGCCGAGGTATGGGGCGAATATAGTAGACCGGCATCCTCCAAATCAGCCATAACATTTCGTAACGTTGCAGGTGACAACGTCGATTTCAGTATTTGAGATAAAGTTTTAGATCCTATAGGCTCCCCTGTTTCCACATAAGTATCTACAATTGTAGTGAATATATCGCGTGAACGTTTGTTCAAATCTTTAATAGTACTCCGACCGGTTGTCATGCGTAAAATATCCAAAGGGGTTGTCTCTTACTTAAAAGTTAATCTAATCGGAATTTTTATTACCGCAAGATATGTTGAAGATGATAAATCCAAAATAAATCGATTTGAACGAAAAGATCGTTTATTAAATTGCTGGTAAATTAGGGTACGCATGAAAACAACAGACACTTTAGGTTGAAGGGTTTTTATGAACTTAGCAGGGGTACAAATTAAATTTATCGTAAAGGATCCTCAATGAGACCATCTGGACGGGCACCCAATCAATTACGCCACATTACTTTGGAAACAGGAGTTAACAAACATGCGGAGGGCTCCTGCCTTGCAAGATTTGGTGACACTCATGTCTTGTGCACTGCCACTGTTGAAAAACGTTTGCCCGGATGGCTAAAGGACTTGGGGCATGGGTGGGTCACGGCAGAGTACGGAATGCTTCCTCGTTCGACGGGAGAACGTACTGCACGGGAGGCATCGCGTGGTAAACAAGGTGGCCGTACTCAGGAAATTCAACGGCTAATCGGAAGATCGCTGCGCGCAGCAACCAAATTAGAAATGCTGGGTGAATTTCAAATTAAGGTCGATTGCGATGTTCTGCAAGCGGACGGCGGCACCCGGACAGCCTCAGTCACAGGAGGGTTTGTAGCTCTTTATGGGGCGTGCAAAAATTTAGAAAAAGCAGGCTTTCTCTCCGACATACCATTTGAAGGAATGGTGGCCGCTGTGTCATGTGGCATTTACAAAGATGTCGCCGTTCTCGACTTAGACTATATAGAAGATAGTGGAGCTCAGGTTGATGCTAATTTTGTTATGACAGATAACAACGCGGTAATTGAGATCCAGGCTACTGCAGAAGGGAACCCTTTTTCTCATGACAGGTTGTTAGCCATGATTAAGTTAGCCGAGAAAGGTATCAATGAAATTTCTGGGCTGCAAAAAAACGCTCTTGGTCTGGGTTAGTAAATTTTAGTGGCAAGTAAAAACCAAATTGCTTCGAGAAGGTTTTACGGTCGTGAACTAGTGATTGCTAGCCACAATTCGGGAAAAGTGAGAGAGGTAAGGGAGTTATTGCGGCCATTCCTTGTAAAAACGCATGCTGCGAAGGATCTCAACCTTCAGGAGCCAGACGAAACGGGCTCCACGTTTGCAGCAAATGCCGAACTGAAAGCGCGAACCGCCACTAACGGTTCTGGCTTACCAGCTTTGGCTGATGATTCTGGCCTAGAAGTAATTTCTCTAGCGGGGGCGCCTGGCATTTATTCCGCCCGTTGGGCCGGGGGCTCCAAAGATTTTGACATTGCAATGAGAAGGGTAGAGAAACAACTGAAAGGTATAACAGATCGCCGTGCAGTTTTTGTCTGCGCCCTGAGTCTTGCGTGGCCTGACGGACATGTTGAGACCGTAGAGGCTGTTGCAAAGGGAAATGTGGTGTGGCCACCTCGGGGAAATGAGGGGTTTGGTTATGATCCAATTTTTGTTCCAGACGGGTATAACATCACTTTTGGTGAAATGGAGCCAAGAAAAAAACACAGAATTAGTCACCGTACAAAGGCATTTAACAAATTGGTGTTAAGCTGTTTCCCTTCACGTATTTAACGCATGACTAGCGATTTTAACGCACCTTTTGGCATTTATATTCATTGGCCTTTTTGTGCCTCTAAGTGTCCCTATTGTGACTTTAATAGTCATGTTAGGGAAAAAATAAATCATGACGTCTGGCGGCAGGCTTTTCGGACCGAGATTAAACGATATGCCGCCGAGACCGCCCACCGTCGTGTCACGAGTATATTTTTTGGGGGCGGCACGCCGAGTTTAATGGAACCTGAAACACTGGCTGATATCATCGAAAACATTAAAAGTTATTGGCCGGTTGCGCAAAATGTAGAAGTGACCATGGAGGCAAACCCTTCTTCGACGGAGGCTAAAAACTTTGAAACTTATTGGTCAGCGGGTGTTAATCGACTCTCTCTGGGGGTCCAATCTTTAAA
>CAZWKO010000423.1:0-2600 GCA_964634925.1 uncultured Vicinamibacteraceae bacterium | reverse complement strand
GGCGATGGAGTCGACTGATCCGGAAACGGCGGATGTCGCCGAAAACCAGACGTATGCGATTGTCCACCCAGCAATCACTGAATAGAATGAAAGAATTCCCGCGCCGGTTGCGACGCCGAGCGCGCCGACAATCCACCAACTAGTGCTGGGGGCTAGGCTTCGAAAAGCGCCGGAAGGGCTCAGGCGCGTGTGACGTCCTAGTGCAATTTCAGCCACCATAATCGGTGCACAGATCAGCAGTACGCAAATAAGGTAAACGAGAACGAAGGCAGCGCCACCGCCTTGGCCGACTTGAGTTGGGAACCCCCAGATGTTTCCGAGGCCAACAGCGGAACCTGCAGCGGCAAGAATAAATCCGGAACGAGAACCCCAAGTGCCACGAGAGTGAACCATATTCATTTGTTCGTAGTTCTGCGTCGGTGGCGGGCATTCTATCGAAACAAGAGGTAAACTCGAAATCCAGAGTACAACTTTCAATTCGTGAGGAAACCGTGAGTAAGAATAGAAACAGTGCGCGCGTGCTTGACGGAACAGCAGTAGCTGCCGATATTCGAGAAGCACTGCGTGCGCGCATTAAATCTTTCGGTGTGATGTTTGGGAGGACCCCAAGACTCGCTATCTTGTTGGCCGGAGACGACCCAGGCTCGCAGCTCTACGTCCGAAATAAAATGCGAACGAGTGAAGAGCTAGGCATGACGACGACAGTCGAGCGCCTGCCGGAGACCGCAAGGTTTGACGAGGCTTTGTCTATCGTCACGCGATTCAATAGCGATCCCTCGATTGATGGAATCCTTGTTCAATCTCCACTGCCACAGGGCATGGGTGCTGATGCAGAGCAGAAAATATTCGATGCAATTGATGTCGAAAAGGACGTTGACGGCTTTCATCCGCTTAATGTTGGTCGCCTTGTTCAGTCCCGGGCACCATTTGCGGCTTGTACACCGTCCGGTGTAATTGAACTGCTCGATCGTAGTGCGATTAATATTGAAGGGCAGCAGGCAGTGGTTATCGGTCGCAGTGATATCGTTGGTAAGCCGATGGCGTTATTGTTGTTGCATCGGCACGCGACCGTAACGGTTTGTCATTCTCGAACCAATAATCTGGCCAAGATAGCTGCTCAGGCGGATATTGTCGTTGCTGCGATTGGCCGGCCAGCGTTCGTGACGGCCGAATTCGTTAAAGCAGGTGCAACAGTCATTGATGTCGGCACCAATGCATTAACCGAACGACCGGTGGTCGAAGAAATATTTGGTGTGGAATCGAAGAAGGTTGCTGCGTTCGACAAGCGGGGTCAAGTTTGGTGCGGTGATGTTCATCCAGAGGTCGGTCGTGTTGCTGGCGCGCTAACGCCTGTTCCTGGGGGAGTCGGGCCACTTACGATTGCCATGCTTATGTCGAATACAGTGACAGCTGCAGAAATTCGTTGTGCTCAAAACTAAAGCATTGATGTTACGTGGATTGTAATGAGAGGCAGAGCCGTTCGACTTGCTGCGCGGTGTAGGCCTCGGTTCCATCGGTTCGGATTACCCAAGAAGCAGCGGTGATTTTGTCAGAGATGGGCAACTGTGCTGCTAGTCGTTTCTGGGCATCTTCTGTAGACAGGTTGTCGCGGTTTATGATCCGGCGAACCTGTTCGTTCGGTGGGCAGCTCACGACTAGGACGCCGTCGAATGCTTCAGTCCTTTTGGTTTCAAAGAGTAATGGAATTTCAGCTATAGCGACGTTGTTCGTAATTAAACCTGAGCATCGAAAAAACCACTTATCAATCAGGCCTCTTACCGCTGGATGGACGATAGCTTCTAGATCGGCTCGAGCAGTCTGATTTTCAAAAACGAATTTACCCAGTGCGGTTCTATTGAGCTGCCCATTATCTAGAAAATAACCTGCCCCGAATCGGCTGCGTAGTAGTTGGTAGGCGGGCTGACTGACGTCCACCACAGCTCGAGAGACTTGGTCAGCGTCAAGTGTTGGAATGCCGTGTTGACGAAAAAGTCTCAGAACATGACTCTTGCCTGTGGCAATGCCCCCTGTTAATGCGATGCGTTTCATACTGCTTCAAGAGTCACATACTGGCTTGCTGAATTTCGACGTCGTCCGTGGCGTCTTCGGCTGGTGCGATTCGTTCCTCAATGAAGGTGTTCCACTCATGGCACTGTGGACATTGCCATAAAAGTTCGGTACTACGATATCGGCACCGGATACAAACGTGGGGGTCAAGGTAAAAGACTGCATCGTGCGTGAGTTCAATGTATCGCCTTACGAGGGTTGGATTGAAGTCCAATGCAGTCAATGCTCGCCAAATAGCTTGGTGGACCGCCAGGGCATGAGGGTTATGCACAAGCGATTCAAAAAAAAGGTCGAGTGCCTTTGGTGTCCGTCTTTGACTGACGAAGTACTGGCCGAGTGCGAGTCGGGCACGCCAATCTTGGGGGTTTGTATCGATTAGATGTTGGCAGAGTTCTTGGAAACGTTTCGGGCTTCCCGCATTTGCATACGCAAGTTCGAGACGGTCAAAAGCTAAATAGGCGCGTTCCGGTACGGTTTTGGTAATTCGTTCCCAAATCTCAATCGCCTTTTTTGGGTTGGATTTGGTCATGTAT
>CAZWKO010000422.1:0-2600 GCA_964634925.1 uncultured Vicinamibacteraceae bacterium | reverse complement strand
ATGCGTCCGAGGAAATACTCCAGCACAGCCTCGGACGATATCCCTTGAGTCATCGCGTCCGTACGAAGAGCGAATCGCTGATTTTCACTCAACGACGAAGCAAAGTTCATTCGGGCGAGCATGGTCGCCGTCGACATCCATGCGGAACCCGTCGACCAACCAGCCACGTCCGGCGGTTCAAACAATGTCTGACCCATATTTGCTAGCGGAGAAAGCGCCTGGTTCGCCGAAAATCCCGCACATCCGACCTCTTTGAACATACGAACGACGTACTCTACGGGCCACGAATAGCGAGCCCAATAATTCGCGGGGTCCTGATATTCCTGCGATTGGAACAGTTCGCGAACAACTTCACGCATATTGAAACCTGTCGCGTAATATGTACGGGCCAAACGTTGTACAACACGCTCGTCTACGGGCCCTGTATCGTTGACGAAAAATGTGTAGAGCTTCCGACACAAGAATGGACCTGTTTCAGGGTGGCCAGCCAAAGCATTGATCAAATCGACGCCGTCTTGAAAACCGGCCGTTGCCGAGCGGGCGGGAATCGTTCGGCTGCCATCAGGGTAGATCGCGAAACTAAAAGTCTTTGGACCGTCATCATGGCGGTCAGGACTCCAATAGAAATCGGACCGTTGGTCATTCCCCCGCGCCAAATCATGCCGCTTGAGATTCCAGCCTGTAAATACTCTGGCACCCGCGTACACGTCTTCTTCCGTAAAATGATCGACACCGATCGAAAACAATTCCATTAACTCTCGAGCAAAATTTTCCTGGGGAAAATATTGTGTATTCGTGTCGCCATCGAGCCACGCGACCATCGCCACATCCTGTGACACCGCCAATAAGAGATCGCGATAATTGCCAAGCGCAAGGTCTCGAAAGAGTTCAAGTTGACCTCTTGGGACCACTGCCACACCTTCACGCTGTGTACGATCGGTGTATTCAGCGGGAACCTGTGCAAGTGCCCGCGTGGCCCCCTCCCCGCCAAGCTGCCCTGTCAGCTTTCCGTAGCCAGTGGCGAAATGGTCATGCCAAAACAACGCCATCTTTTCTTGCAGCGGATGCTCCGTATAGACCATCCGAAACAGCCAGCGCTGTCTCGCATCTACGATTTCATTATTCGGATTGAACGGACCGTTCGACGTGATCCCGAGGCGTGCCGTCCCACCGATGCCGTCGTCAACGGGATTCGGTGTGAGCTCGTAGTCGACAAGTTTATCGATCGCTGCTAGTACGCCGAGCCGATTCCATGCCTCAGCTTCCTGCTCGGTCGCCCCAAAACCGGCACGCCGCAACAGATGCGCCACCGCAGGTTCCAGAATGGCCATATCTGTGTTCACTCCGTAAGACGGTGGCCAATTGTAACCCGAGGGCCTTGGCAAGACCGAGGTTCTATCCCTAATTATCGAGCGCGCCGGCAGTGATCCAGTCGGTGATGGTTGCGACTTCGTCAGTCGTCAAAAACGGCCCACCCTTTGGCATGCGCTCGCCAACGATACCCGCACGACCTTCCAGTTTGTGAATTAAATAGCTGTCATTCGGATTACCAGGAACAACAAGCGTCATCGTCGTTTGACTACTCTTTACATTCACAAGGCTCGAAAAAGTAGATCCGCTCGCCAGATTCAAGCCTGCCTGCTGTACGGCGTTGCCATGACAGCCGGCGCACTTCGGCGTAAAGATCTGTGACTGAATAGCCGTGAGTCCAGTAGTTAAGTTGCTAGGCGTCGATGAGACCGATGACGGTGCGGTCGTCGAACCGCCACAGCCAATCTGGACGCCGACAAGACAAATTGAGATTCCGATGCACGCGGTAGGTCGTTTCTTATTAGATAACACAATCTATCTACTGTAACGGAAGACGCTCGAGCAGTTCTTCAAACCAATCCTGCACCAGCATAAGCCGAAGAGCCTCCGTTGTGCCTGTCGCTTCACCAGCTCTCGCAATCATCAAAACATTCTGCCCATCGGGCGAAAGATTCCAGGCCCTGCCTCGCCCATCCCGCCCTCGCCGAGTTTCCCTGTGACTTCACAAATGCCGATCTTTGTTCCGGATTCAAGTGCCATTGGTTGCCTCTCGTAAACCTCTTCTCCTCAGGCCTTTCCCACTCGATTCTCCAAGTCACGTGCAACGGCGGCCGTGTCCGCCTGTCCGCCAAGGTCTCGCGTCAACAATTCGCCACCGGCGACGTGTGCCTCTATCGCACGGACAATCGCCTCGGCTGCGTCCCGCTCTCCCAAATGTTCTAGCATCATCGCTGCGGTCCACGTCTGCCCAATAGGGTTGGCAATACCCTGCCCGGCAATGTCTGGCGCCGACCCATGCACGGGTTCGAACATCGACGGATATTCTCGAGTGGGATTGATGTTTGCCCCCGGCGCTAAGCCAATAGAGCCAGCGATCGCTGGACCAATATCAGACAAAATATCACCAAAGAGATTGCTTGCAACAACGACATCAAACCAATCCGGATGTTGCACAAAATGCGCTGACAGAATGTCAATGTGGAACTCATCAACCGTCACATCCGAATACTCGGCCGACAAGGCATGAAATCGTTCATCCCAAAAGGGCATACTGTGGATAATCCCATTCC
>CAZWKO010000421.1:0-2601 GCA_964634925.1 uncultured Vicinamibacteraceae bacterium | reverse complement strand
TGACGGCCTGCTGAACGCCCTTTCCTCCATACCGCTTTCCGCCATCGCGGAGTTCTGTCGCTTCCCGTTCACCGGTTGAGGCACCTGACGGGACCCGTGCTTCTGAGACGGTTCCATCGTCAAGGTGGACGCGGGCTTCAACGGTTGGATTCCCTCTTGAATCAATCACTTCTAAGGCATCAATCTCGGAAATTTTCATTATGGCTGGGCGTCTCCTTGTGAACGAGCCACTGATCGTAGCATCTCACTTAGGCCGTCGCACAAAACTAAGGCAAGTAGTTTTACGGGGGAGTTGGAGGGGAAGGCGGTACACGAGGTGAAATATATTAGCTGTGCTCTCGAACAACGGCGTTGTTCAAGGTGACCCCATGACCCGGACCATCCGGTACTTCCAGGATCCCTTCAGAGAACTGTTCGGGTGGGTCAACCAGGTCACCACGCCATGGTACTTCGTTCCACTGGTACTCTAGAATGTCGAAGTTTGGAAGACCGGCGCATACCTGAGCTGACACCATCGTACTTAGCGGGCCGCTGGGGTTGTGGGGTGAAACAAGGACCCCGTGGAGGTCAGCGACCGTAGCGATTCTTCGTATTTCTGCGATACCGCCACAATGTTTGACGTCGGGCATGATGATGTCGACCGCACTGTTTTGGCACAGTGGCGAAAATCCTTCCACGCCAAATAAGAATTCACCGCCAGCCATGGGTTGGCGAATGCCATTCTTGATTGCAACGGTGCTTTCGAGGTCGGTCGGTGGCACAGGTTCTTCGTACCACGATAATTGTTGTGGTTCGAGCCGTGTTGCGACGTCAATCGCTAACGGCACATCAAAATTGCTGTGGACATCAATTTTCAGGTCAATGTCAGGGCCAATGCCGGCGCGCATGGCTTCGATGCAGCGAATGCCGAGTTCGGTGGCTGCTTCGACGTCCGCACGTGATTGATCAAGCGAAGGGAAGCCGTCAAATGGCGCAGCCTTGATCGCTCGAAAGCCATCAGCGACAGCCTGCTGAGCGTTTGCAGCAAAGCCACTGGGGCTGCGGTCGACAGTCGCTCGATTGATATTTGCGTAGACGGGTAATTCGTCGCGTAGTCTTCCGCCGACCAGATCGTAGACGGGCGCCCCGAGTGATTTACCCACCAGGTCCCATAGAGCTTGTTCTATCGCGCTAAAAGCAGTTGCCTCTTGGCGGTTGCCCGCACTCGCAGTTGCCCATCCTGCCTGCCGGTATCGTTCGATTTCGAACGGCGATCGATCGCGGACAAGGTTGAAAAACCCTGAGAGTTCTGGGAGATTGAGCCTCCGGTTTACCGACGCTTCTCCGAGTCCAGTTTGTCCGTCGTTTGTTGTTAAACGCACGAAAATCCAATTTGTCCGCGTGGTTGCACGTACGCCGACGACTTCCATTTCGGTGATTCGCAGACCCAGTTCTGCTTGCCCTAATGGCAGTGCGATTGCCGTGTCGGTAGACAAGGCCGGAATCATGGTCAAGGCGGGCAATGCGCGGAAAAAGTCTCGACGGTTAACCAGAGCGCTCACGGTAGAGTTTCCATCTGACGGCATTGTATGACGTCTCAGTCTTTTTGAAATAGCGCGATGTCGGTTTTAGGAAAGTCGACGGTACTGTTCCAGTGGCGAGCGATCCAATTAAGTGTTTCTGGACTGTAGAGGCAGACATGTGTCATGTCACGCACGTAGCGTGATGCAGCAAACGACGGAATATGTGATGCCCACTTTGTCATAATGGCCAGCCACCCGCCTGGCTTCAACGCGCGGAAAAGACGGTCGAACTCCTGCGCCGGTTGATGCAGATGTTCAACGACTTCTGTTGCGGTGACGAAGTCGTACTGAGTTGTCCACACGGTGTCATTCGGGAAGTAGTAGGGATCGTAGAGTTCAACGGTCATTCTGGATTCTTGCAATATGTGTGCGAGTGCGGGACCTGGCCCGCATCCAAAATCGAGTCCGATAGAACCAACGGTGAGACGTTCCAGCAACGGTGTTGCCAATTGTTGCAAAAAGGATCGATAACGTTTGTCGGCCGGGTCATTCTGGTGTTGGTCATACCGAGCCTTTTCAGCGCAGGCATCAGGATAGTCTGCTGGTGAGACGAACACGAGGGCGCAATTGTCGCACTGCCAGAACTGACGATGGGGATGGAAGTGGTAGGCGGATATGTTGTCGTGACTGCACAAAGGACAGACCATGATCGATGAGTCATGCATGTTGCGAGCTATGTTCCCTGTCAGCGATTAATAAAACGCTGACGTTAACGCGGTGTGAGACAAGTTTGCTAATGTTGATCGTAACTAAGTCAGTGACTCATGGAGTGCAGGAGCACATTGATACCCAGGCCGTAACCGTCCGGTGAAAATTGATCAAAGAACCGTGGGTCGTCTGCCTCTCGTTCCCATGCGTCGGCAACGTCTGTGTTGTGGGTCATAACGACCAAAAATCGCCCGTGTTCGTCACTGATGGCGCGGAAATGCGGTACGTCGCTATTCCGGCCCCGCTCAGACGTCGTTCTTCCCCCAGACCGATACCAGAATTGAATCGACGTTATTTGTGGGACTTTCTCAACGGTTGTTAGGGTCCGGAA
>CAZWKO010000420.1:0-2619 GCA_964634925.1 uncultured Vicinamibacteraceae bacterium | reverse complement strand
CGGTGGAAAAGATTGGGAAGCGGGAGCGTATAGCCCCGTGACTGGGCTGATGTATTTTCCGCTCCGCAATACTTGCTCTCGCATGATGGCCCTTGATGATGGTTCTTTGTACAACTTGCCGAAACGAGATCAAATCGCACCTGGAACAGACCAGGTTGGAACGGTGCAGGCGATTTCCGTTGAAACTGGTGAGATCGTTTGGGTCTATGAGCAACGAGCCGGTACGACTTCTCTAGTGGCAACAGGTGGCGGGTTAGTCTTTGGCGGTGATGGGAACGGTCGGTTCCGTGCACTTGATCAAGAAACAGGTGACGTGTTGTGGGAGATCAATTTGGGCTCTATGGTGACGGGGTTCCCAATCACATTTTCAGTTGATGGAAAGCAATATGTGGCTGCGAGTACCGGTTCTTCGTTGAGTTCGCGGGACAATATGCGCTTAACTGACGAACTTCGGCCAAGTCGTGGCAATAATCTCTTCATTTTTGCGCTGCCCTAGATGGTCTGCTGAGAAATCAAAACGAGCACGTGCTTTCGGCGTGGCGGCTCGCTATAGTTTTGGTGTGTGTATCTTGAAAATACGAGGGGAAGCAGGATGAGACAACTACTGACAGCAGTTCTTCTGGCGGCAGGTACGGCGGGGCTCGCGCAGTGTGGTGGCGACAGTGAGATGACGGCGGCAGGTGATGAGGCGGTTGATATGGGCGCGGCCTGTGCGAATCTAGTATCTCTGTCGATCGCGAACGGTCAGATCACAATGGCTGAAGCTGTATCCGCAGGAACGTTTGAGCCGCCGACGGTGCCTGGGGGGCGGCCACTGTCGGAGGCGGCGAAGGCGCAATATGCTGCGCTTCCTGCGTTTTGTCGTGTAGCGGCGACACTAACGCCATCTGACGATTCTGACATCAAGGTGGAAGTATGGTTGCCAGAAGGATGGAACGGGAAGTTGCAGGCTGTTGGAAACGGCGCGTTCACGGGAAATATTCGGTACGGTGGGGGGCGTTCGCTCGCCTATGGTATCGATCTTGGGTATGCGACGGCTTCGACAGATACGGGACATGAAGGTGGGAGTGCGAGTTTTGGACTCGGTCATCCGGAAAAGGTTATTGATTTCGGTTGGCGTTCTACTCACGAAATGACCGTGACGGCAAAACAAGTCATTGAAACGTACTACGGCGAACCTGCAGAGTACGCCTATTGGCACGGATGTTCGGCCGGTGGCCGGCAGGCGCTTAAGCAGGCACAGCGGTTTCCCGAAGATTTCGATGGGATTATTGCTGGTGCGCCAGGAAATGATTGGACAGGACGAGCGGTTGCGGCCTTGCGAGTGGCTAAGCCACTTGAGGCCAATGAAGCGGCGCGTTTGTCTGAGGGAAAGCGACTCATGGTCCATGACGCCGTTCTTGCTGCATGTGATGCAGCTGATGGTGTAGAGGACGGTGTTGTTGGAGACCCTGAACGATGCGATTTCGATCCGTCTGCACTCTTGTGTCAGGGAGGCGATGGTCCGACTTGTCTGACGGCGGCGCAACTTGAAACGGTCGCGATGCTCTATTCGTCTCCGACAAACCCTAAAACAGGACGAGCGATCACGGGTTTGTTGCCAGGGAGCGAGCTTGACTGGACGGATTTAGGCTGGACCCGCTCAGCGCGCAATACAGGTGTGGAGCAGTTTAAGTATTTGGTCGATGATAATCCTGACTGGACGATCGACCGTTTTGAGTTTGAGCGGGACATTGTGCGTGCCGAGGAAACCGACAACGATACATTAAATGCCCTCGACGCAGATTTACGGCCGTTCATTGAACATGGTGGGAAAGTCATTGCGTATCACGGATGGAGCGATGCGCAAATTTCGCCGGCGAATGCAACGCAATATTACGATCGAGTCGTTGAGACGGTTGGAGACCAGTCAGCCGTCGATGATTCGTATCGATTGTTTATGGCGCCTGGGATGGGGCATTGTGGCGGAGGCGAAGGGCCAAATCGTTTCGATGCGCTTGCGGCACTGGAATCCTGGGTAGAAGACGGAAATGCGCCGGACCAAATTATCGCGTCGCGCGCTCGGGATGGTGTGGTTGATCGCACCCGCCCTCTGTGTCCGTATCCACAACTGGCTGTATACAGTGGTAGCGGTAGCACCGATGATGCGGCGAACTTTGTATGTGAAATGCCGTAGTTGTGTCCGTGGTGGTCTTGAGTTAATTCAGAGGGGAATATCGTGAAACGTGTACGTCTGTACCTGTATTTTCTTTTGGCCGTGACTGTGTTCGTCGGTGGGCTTTGGAGTATGTCTCTACTTACAGGTCGTGTGTTTGCACAGACGGACACTGTCGCTGCAGGTGGGCGAATCTACCGTCAGAAGGGTGACTGCCAAGCCTGCCACGGTTGGGCCGGCGATGGACGCAAGATGGATAGTCAAATGCCCGATGGGGCAAATTTGCGCGAGAGTACGTTGGAGCGTGAACAGTTGATTTTTGTGATTAAGTGCGGACTGCCAGGGCGGGGGATGCCAGCGTTCGATAGACGTGCCTATACCGACGATCGGTGCTTGGGGAGGACGCATGACGATCTTGAGCGGATGGGGCTGGAACTCTTTGACCCCGCAGCCACATTGCAGAA
>CAZWKO010000419.1:0-2620 GCA_964634925.1 uncultured Vicinamibacteraceae bacterium | reverse complement strand
GGCCGATACCGAGTCGATTACTTGCCGTGCCACGAAGGGACACCCGCAAAGAACTGTTCGGTGTTCCGCTGTTTTCGGCGAATAGCACTGATCCTGTCGTCGCGGTGACGAAATCAGTATCTCCGTCTAGGTCAAAATCAGCGGCAACTAATGTTGGGGCTGCTGTTATAACCGGAAGGGACGGTGGGGCGGTGAGTGTTTCGGTGGACACATCAGTCCATGAGGTGCCAATGTTTCGAGCCAGTTGGACGCCACCTGATGTCCAGCTAAGGAGATCAAGGAGCCCATCGTTGTCGTAATCAATTAATTGCAAGGCATGCGCACCTTGCGCACTTGTTGGTGCCGACGTCATGGTGAAGCCACCTTGTCCGTCACTGAGCGCGATGGCGCTATCCGTAGGGCTTTCTCCCGCAAAGATGATGTCGGGATAGTCATCATGATTGAGGTCAGCGGCTGTTACTCCGGTTGTGATGGCCCCGCTCCGTGTGAGTCCGGCATCACTCGTTACGTCGCGGAATGTGAAATCTCGCTGGTTTAGGAAGAGTCGTGGTGAATCGTCGCGGTCGACAATAAGGAAATCGAGGTCGCGACCATTATTGAAGTCGGCAGGAACGATGGCGATCGCGTGACCAGTTGAGGTCAGGCCGGCCTGTGTCGTGATGTCTGTGAATGTTCCGTCTTGATTATTGCGGAGCAGCAATAAGGGTGCTGGCGCAAATTCTTGTGGGAAGGTGACACTTCTGTTGCCGAGTGCTTGTCGCGTTGCGATAACGTCGACGAGTCCGGCAATCAAAAGGTCCGCGTCTCCGTCGTGATCGACATCCATTGCGGCTGCTGAGCTGGGTAAAAATGGTAACTGAGGGATACCTGCGCTGTCGGTAACGTCAGTGAACCGGCCAGCGTCGTTGCGGTAGAGACTGCTAATGCCTTGGCGGATGACAAACAGGTCAGGGGCATGGTCGTTGTCGTAGTCCAGCGTGATGACCCCGATAGGGGTGCTGTTCGCCGGGGGATCCGAGAGTGCGACCGTATCGGTGACATCGGACCAATTGTTTCCACCGTTGTTTTGTAAGAGTTGCTCACCGTCAGGATTGGCACGGAACAGATCGAGATCGCCATCGCTGTCGTAATCAATCGCGGCTAGTCCTCCGCCGAGGGATGCAGCAAGTTGCTGTAATGCAGCGCGGTCGTTCAGGTCCTCGGCCGTATAACTCCGTCCGAATGGTGATTCTTCCGGTGGCGCATTGTCGAGGCCAGTTGATGCAATGTTGCGGAGGCTAAAACTTGCCGATGGTACGGCTTGGTCGACCAGTTCTGGTTCGGCCCCGGTGGAGGCGATGGCAACAGCGTATCGACCTTCATTAAGGTAGCCTGGCCCGTAGGTGATGCCATAGTTCGTCGCCCGTAGCGCTTGCGCTGTTTCGAGGAGTTGCTGGCCTTCGTCGGTATTTCCATTCCGTACAAGAGCCAAGCCTAGGTTGTAACTTGCCGTGACGTTGTGTGGTTCGTGCGTATATGCACGCCGCAAGTGCTCGATCGCCGTTCCGTACTCTTGTATTTCAAGATAAAGCTGTCCTGCATTGATGTTTGCACCGACATCCAAGGGATCGGAGTCAAGGACTTGTAAAAAAGCATCGAGCGCATCAGTCGGTTGGTTTTGTGCTCGTGCGATTAGACCGACTAGGTAGAGTGGTTGTAGTGCTGACGGTAGTAACGGGATGGATGTCCGTACGGCACGCTCAGCGTTGCTAAAATCTTGTGCATGGTAGAGGGCCACCGCAAGGTTGAGATGTGCGGTTCCGAGCGCTGCGTTCAACGCGCTGGCCTCGCGAAAGGACTCTGCTGCGCCTTGGTAGTCAAATTGTTCAAGGAGCGCTACGCCATGGTTATTTGCTCGATAGGCATCCTCACTCCTGTCGGGGTTGGTCTGCTCTCCGCCACATGAGATGAGAGAGATAACAGAACAAAGCACGCTGACTTCTAGCCATGACCTCATCGTGCGTATCCGATCGGTGTGGCGGCGACGATCCCATCGTTTTCTTGAACCAGAATGGATTGGTTGCCGACAACGTCGTTAACGGTGTCGGTCTGACCGCTTGGCCATATCACGCGCAGCGAGTTGACAGTCACTGTTTTGGCTAGTCCGAAGGTGAGGGGACGTTCACTTTGTGAGGCATAACTCGATCCGGTTTTGACCAGTCGCCATAGTGTGGATCCGTCATTGAGTTCGACCTCAACGCGTGCTCCGATCCCGTCACGATTGGAGTTGATTCCACGAAGTTGCACGCGGAGTGCATTTCCTGTTCTCGGGACGTCATTTCGAATGACTTGAGCTGGACCATTGTTGGTAGTGACAACAATATCGAGATCGCCGTCATTGTCGAGGTCTCCGTACGCCGTTCCTCGCCCGACCACTGGGTTGGCTAAGGCGCTGTCTGGGGTTGGGGAGACCTCCTCAAAGTCACCGTTGCCACGATTACGAAATAAATGAGGTGTTTGGGCATAGGTGACACGTGACTGCACCCGTTCCACGTCGTCGGCAACGTGGCCATTCGTCACAAAAATATCAAGTTGACCATCAAGGTCGTAGTCAAAGAAAAAACAACCAAACGCGAGTGTG
>CAZWKO010000418.1:0-2623 GCA_964634925.1 uncultured Vicinamibacteraceae bacterium | reverse complement strand
GACGGAGTCGTCGTGCAGTTGCAGGACACGACCTATTGTGGCGGCGAGGGTGTCCTCGGTGAACTCTGTCCTACGCCAGAGGCCTCTTCACGGCGGGGTCTTATCGCCGTGCGAGACATCAATCATTTCACGGCATTTGTGTCTGACCAGCAGCGTTCTATCGCGTGGTACCAACAATTATTTGGGATGCCGACAACGCGCTCCCAAGGTGCGATGCCATTGTTATCCGTGGGACGAGGACATCAATTTCTTGCCCTTGCTTCAACGCCCGGTCCACCCCGTATTCATCACGCGTGTTTGACTATGCAAAACTTCCAGCACGAAGAAGTATTGGAGACGCTTGAGTCCTACGGAATTCGACGCCGTGCGGAAAATGCACAAGGTCCGGTAGGGCCACTTGAGTGCTATGTGACAATGCGGATGCCGGACCGTGGTGGGGCCGCGTCAGGAACGCCTGAACTTTATTTGACGGACCCAGACGGGATCCTGATTCAGTTGCAGGATGTGAGCTATTGTGGTGGGGGTGGTTATCTTGGGGACGAATGTTAGGAGTCTATAACGCAGTCTGAACTGTCGAGGAGGACACGATGAAGAAAAAACAGTTGTTGGCATTGGGTGTAGCTGTTGGATTGGCAACGGCTGCAGCGATGTCGATGGTGGTAGAGGCAGAGCAGCAGTCTGAACCCATGTCATTTTTTGTGACAAGTGTTGGATCAGGCGATGGTGCGAACCTTGGTGGATTGGCTGGTGCGGATGCGCATTGTCAGACACTGGCAGCGGCCGCTGGGCGGGGAAGCTCGACGTGGCGTGCGTACCTCAGTACTCAGGGTGCGAATGCTGTGAATGCGAGAGACCGGATCGGTAGTGGTCCGTGGTACGCGCACAATGGTCGTCAGATGGCGGCCGACCAGGGATGGTTGCATGGCGACACCATTGAGCAGGCTCGGCTTGGGAATGCCATTGGGAAGAACTTTGCCCTGACAGAGCAAGGTAATGTCGTGAATGGAATCGGCGATTCACCGAATCAGCACGACATTTTGACGGGATCGCAACCGGATGGCCGTGCGTTTACGGATGGGGAAGATCATACGTGCGGGAATTGGACGAGTAATGGCGAGGGGTCAGCCCAAGTCGGACACTCCGATACACATGGGGGTGGCAATAGTTCCTGGAATTCTTCTCACGGGAGTCGTGGGTGTAGCCAGGAGAATTTGGTTAGCACCGGCGGCAATGGCTATTTCTATTGCTTTGCGATTGATTAGGAATATGCGATGACGAAGCGTATGACGGGCTTTATTTTTGGTGTGGTGTTTGGTGTCCTTGGTTTTGTGTGGCTTGGAACCGAGGCACCGCAAGGTGCCACCGTACAGCTCACGGGGGCTGACCATGCTGAGATTGAGCGCCTTTACGGGCTGTACAACCAAGGCAGTGATTTCCGAGATGTAGAGATGTGGCTTTCAGCATTTGCAGAGGATGCGGTGTTTACGACGCCCGCCGGCGAAACCAAAGGTCAACCGGCTTTGCGACAAGCTCGTGAGGAGCGCTACCAAGAGCAGACCGGTGACAATGGCCGGCGGCACTACAACTCCAGCTTTGTTGTTACGGCGACGGAGAATGGTGCAAAGGCTCGGGCGTACTGGCTCGTTAATGACGTTAGTGGTCCTGAACCTACGGCTGTATCTTCCGGGTATTACGACGATACGTTTGTCAAAACAGCAACTGGCTGGAAGATCCAAACTCGAACATTGCACCGAGATCCTGCGGTGGAATAACTGATGCCGGAATAGTTGGCCAGTGGTTTGTCCACCTTGGGTGATGATGAATCGCTGGCCAGCGTTTTTCGGTTTACCCGCTACAACAGCTACACACGTGTCCTGACTTCGAAAAGCTTCTGGTCGCCACTCGTGCATTTGGTGAGGGACGATGTTGCAGGTCCGAAACAGCGCTCATGGCGATTCCAGTTGCTGCGGTAGCGCCAGCCCTGCGTTCGTGGGACTGTGCAGGACGAATTGCCTGACTGTTTGGCCCCCGGTAACCGGTAAAGATCTGATAGTGCTGTAGTGCGATGGTGCCATCGATGCGAATGCTGTTCGCGCTATCGATCGCGTATCGCTGGAAAGGTTCGCCTTCACACAGAATGACTACGTTGTTAGGGTCCGGAAGATTCGTGACCCGCCAGTCCGATTGGTGACCTTGCCGGTCAGGGGTTGCCGCATAGGTTCCGACATGAAGCGTACCGCTTTCGGTGTCATTCCACGCCTGGTAGATACCTAGTGATGGAAAGTCAACGCCTTCGATTGTTGGCGCGTCATATTTGTCAAGGTATGGGGCCTCGAATGCTCGATACCATGCATCGTCGGTGCCCACCTCGGACACCATCATGCTCGCACTTCGTTGGCCCCGAGGGTACGCTTCATTCAAACCGAACCACCAGCCGAACTGTTCCTGTTGTGGACCAAAGTATCGAGGGTCATACTCCCGTTCTGCTGCTGCTCGCAGGCGTTCAAGGGCGGTGTGGTCGCCGAGTTCTCTTGCCATGACCAAGCCCGTTGCTGAAGCGCTAATTGGTTCTTGAGGGTTGTTCCACCCAAGCGCGTTTGCAGCTGATTCATAGAGAAATGTT
>CAZWKO010000417.1:0-2624 GCA_964634925.1 uncultured Vicinamibacteraceae bacterium | reverse complement strand
TACTTGGCTGATAAAAAATCTGCTGCCAGCACTATCCCGCCAATCACGTGCCATGCCAACGGAGCCTCTCAGAAAGGGCAGCTGGTTATGTTCATCGCGCAATGTGTAACCAGGTCCACCATTGCCGTCTCCCCTTGGATCACCCGTGTATACCGCATCGTTCGAAATGACCTCATGAAACGCCAGACCGTCGTAGTAACCCTGACTTGATAAAGTCACAAAATTTTCTGAAGTCAATGGCGCATCGATCACCGCGAGCTCTATCTCTATTGTTCCGTAATCAGTCTCAATATAAGCATGCGGCGAGACTGTCGGATTGATGAGTTCCGGCGCACTATAGTCAACCCGACGAAGCCCTTGCGCTGTGCCAGGACCTTCGAACGAATCCTCCGGTAAAAGCCGCTTAAGATGTTCGGTCGCTCGCACACGAATTGCCCATTCCGGGTCCTTGAGTCCATCTAGAAGAGTGCCATGCGCAGCCTCTATACCGTAATTAGTTAAGGCGTCCATCACAGCACCCCGAACTACATAGGAAGAATCAGGCAGCGCATTATCGAACGTTTTAATAAGGACTTTCTCCGAACCGCTATTCGTTATCTTTCCTAGCAGGTCCGCCGCAGTCTTACGAACACCGATATCAGAGGACCGGAGATACTCTTTGAGGATTTTGGCAGCACCCGGTTCATCGACTGCAACCAATGATTGAAGCACGTTCGGAATAACCCTTTGATCCTCGTCGTTCAGCATGACTGTCAGTCGATAACGGGCCGCCTCTGGTCGAACCCAGCGCAACCCTTCAGCAAGAGCAGAACGCACACGCCAGTCAGGATCTGGCCCTAAGCCTGACAAGACAAACATGAAGGATTCCGGGGCGGTATGAGCGAGCGCACGAAGTGACGCAGCACGAAGCGGTGGCCATGGATGGGCAAGTAGTTCCGTAAATACTTCAACCGACTCAATGCTGGTATGACGAGTTAGCGCCTCAACCGCTTCCAAGCGTAATCGTCTGTCAAGTGAGCGAATACGCACGAATTCATCAAGAACAGTAGCCGCCTCAGGCAGTGTCATTTTTCCTAGGGCTTGAATTGCGCTGACAATAACCGGACGCTCGCGTCGGTCAAAATCCAGTAAATCCGTCAACGGCTCGATAGAGCGTATGTCGTTTAAGTCACCGAGTGCTTGTGCTGCAATAGAAACTCCAACGCTTCCCTGAACCCCGGTGAGTGTCGATAAGGCCGGTAAAGCACGGGGATCCTCTGTACGCCCCAGCGCGTAAGCCACCGGCCACCACCATAGGATGGGCTGACCTCCGTCACCGATTACCGCTTCAGCCAGCGGTTCAAAAGCTTTCAGTTCACCCAGTGCATATATTCCAAGTCGAAAAGCCTCTACCTCATCTACTTGTGGGTAAGAAACGTCTTCCGGGTCAACTTCAAAAGCAGAAGTGACATAGCTCTTGACCATTCTACCTATTGCAGGAGCGGCCTCTGAAGCCCCAAGCCGTGCAAGGGCTTGCGCTGCGCGACCCTGGACCATTGGTGAAATATCGTTTACCGCAGAAAGCAAAGACTCCGTTGCCGAAGAATCGCCAATTAATCCAAGACCAAACGCTGCCATCTGACGAACTTCCGGTTCAGAATCATTCAATAATATCGTGAGTGTCTCCACCCCCCTAGATACACCGATACGACCCAGAGCAAGCGCAGCACGTCGTCTAATCAAAGGTGAACCCTCTGTCGCCAGACGCACAAGGTCAGGACGAAGTATGGGTTCTGGGGGAACAACAAAACTATCTTCGCCAGTCGGCTGAGCATCCAGTGCAACTGATTCAGACATAGGGTCAGCGAATTTCCGCTGGTCCTCAAGCCTCAGGATCCAAGATATCTGTTCATCAATCGACGGTGCCACTGGCGCTACTATGGGAGGAACAGACGTGCAGCCGATTAAAGCAACCAGTAAAAAGCTGATCAGCCTTAGTGGTAGACCGCTGTGCGACAACACGTTGGCCCTCGACCACCCCCTGATCGTGTTTGGTTTTTTAGCTATACTCGGCCCATCTTGGATTTTCGTTACATCGCGGTCGAGGGCCCGATCGCTGTAGGGAAATTCGCTCTCACGCAAAAACTCGCCGCACGATTGGATGCGAGCGTAATCTTTGATGAGACCGAGAACCCTTTCCTTCCAGATTTTTACGCCGGTCGGGCCGGAGCAGCTTTTCAAGCTCAACTATTCTCCCTACTTGGTCGTCATCGCCAACAAACAGCTCTGAGACAAGCAAATCTCTTTGCGCAGTTAACCATTTCTGACTATCTCTTTGACAAAGACAAAATATATGCCTATCTAAATTTAGACGACAATGAACTTTTCATCTACCAAAAGCTCTTTGAGCTTCTTTCGCAAGACGTAGTCACACCCGACGTCGTGGTTTATCTTCAAATGCCAACTGATGTCCTCAGGCAACGGGCTCGGGCAAGTTCGGCGCCCGATGAACTTACTCCGGACGATGCGTACCTGAGCGAACTTAATGAAGCCTATAATCACTTTTTCTTCCATTACAATGCAACACCCCTGCTAGTTGTTGAAACCTCAGATTTTGACCTTGAATGGGGCGAGCCAGCCGTCGA
>CAZWKO010000416.1:0-2631 GCA_964634925.1 uncultured Vicinamibacteraceae bacterium | reverse complement strand
CGACAACGGGTGTGCCATCGTCCCGCCACCAGCACCTCTCCCGAGCACCACGACATCGTAGCTATCCAGCATTAGGCAGTATCAGTCCCGAACGCGACGTCAGCCGATTCGTATACCTGCTCCATGACACGTTGGTCTTGAATTGCCACGGCAAGATTCATTTCTGGCTCAGACCCGGTCATAACTGCCGACGCAAAATCTCGGTACATGGCCCGATACCCTCGGATATCCCGAAACCCAGGAAATAACAGTTCCGGCATCCCCTCTCCTCGGACAAGAACAACCGTGCCATTCGATTCAAAGGTAATAATGCCGTCTCGACCGAACAATTTCGACAACCTCAAACCACGCAGCAACGACGGAACTTCTCGAGAGTAATACAACGATCCAGCTGCCCCGTTATCGTACAGAAACGACACCAACATACTCTTCGCTCGTCGATCGGAAATTGGACGACGTGTCGCATGAGGCCGATATCCATGAGCCGAGACAATCTTCGGCCCCAAACTATTGGCAAGGTGTAACCAATGAATACCTTCTTCAAAAAAGGCATCGCCTCCAGCAATCGCCTCGTCATTACGCCAGTCATTGCCAGACTTAAACTTTTTCACAAGTGTTGTGAAGTGCGCTAAGACCATTTCTCCAATGACACCCTCCGATAGTAATCTTCGTAAACACACCGCCAGAGGTTTATAGTGATCATTTTCACCCACCAACACGATACGCTCTGCCTCAGTCGCCGCTGCCTTGGCACGCTCAAAATCAGCCAGGCACGGAAAGGCAGGCTTCTCAACAAGCACGTGTTTCCTTGCCGACAGAGCCTCGAGGGTAAGCGGTAAATGCAAGCGCGGGGGGACAGCAACAACAACAGCGTCAACAGCCGGATCGTCCAGAGCCGCTCGGTAATCTCCGTAACTTTTGAGACCACCGTACAGCTGGCAATAGTGACGAGCTCTATCGATGTCCCGGCTTGCATAGCTTACCGAAATGACGTCTCGCAACGACGCAAGCGAGCGGCTGTGCACAGTCGTAATGAAGCCACAGCCGAGAAACGCGATATTGAGCTGTCTAGTCACAACGTAATTATGCGGCGAGGCTACCGAGAGAACCAGAACGAGGTCTTAATTGCAAAAATATTGTCACCAGAGGCCGACAACGACCCGAAGAGGTCTCGGAAGCCAACATGTTGCCCCTCCGACACCCGACTATCCCGATTCTGCTGCCAGACCGCATAGAGAAAACTTCCTGGACGCCACTCCCACCGTAATACGACATTGCTTCTAAAAGACCGAATGTTGAATTCATAGTTGGGAAGTACGAACTCCTGGTCCCCATCGCTCACGGCAGAACGACCGTCAGGCAGTCTGGTAATACGCGTGCCATCAGTCCCGTATACACGCAAGCCTGGAAGCCGTGCTCCCACTAATTCACCAAACCGTTCATATCTACCACTGGACGCAAACGGTTCCGCATACACATCAAGCGTTAGATCGGGCTTAAACGTATAACTGGCTCGCAATGGCAGTGCAAGCTCGGTCCGATCTGGAAATCCAAATACATAGCGCCGTCCGTATGACGCTACGGACCCGCCGGGCAAAGAAGTAAGATATTGCCGATTAATCGGCCCTCGAATTGTTGCACGCGTACCCTTGCCGTTCCGATACTGTGGCTCCGCTGACAACTGCAGCGATGTCGCCGGCCGCACCGAAAGCGAAAACCCATATCTCGAGGTGTAATCGCCAAGCTCGTTCGATTCATAGTTTAAAAATCCCGACCACTGGGTCTCGGCTCCCGTACGATTCTGTAGATCCCAACTCACACTCCACCCACGCGGCACTCCCATAGATGGTCCTCCACGCGTTCGCTGTGGATCTTGTCCACGATAGAACCTTGTCACGTTGAAACTCGTACTCCAGAAATTTAAAAAGGTTGCTCGATTGAAATTTCGAATGCTGTGCCGAGAACCGAGATCGGCATCAAAGTATGTGTACGTGTGCAGGCCAATCGACGTCGAATACGATCGAAGAAAGCGACCAGGGATCGTCTCTCGATAGGTCAGTGTAGGCCCTCCCTCGATATCCCCAGCAAAATTCAGTCGACCAAAATCCATCGGCTCAAATGCAGGACTTTCAATCATCGTCCGGTATCCCCAAAGCCAATGCCGACCGGCAATCTTGTTCAAGCTCGCTGTGATCTGTGCACCATTCATTGACCGACTGGTTTCATCGAAACGAATAGTTTCCTGGTCCACACGATGAAACAGGTGTCCGTTTCGGCGTTGGTAGCCCGCGATCGCCTCTGGTTCTCCATCTATATGGGTAAGCCCAACATTGGCACGGACTTCGTATGTCCGATCGGCAAACCGGATATTCGTATCACCACCAAGCGTCACAGCATTCCGACTCTGCAGCAGTGCGAGTGCGTCAGTTTCCTCAAGGTCGCGATGAACCGATGTCAAGTGCGCCCCCACCGTTGAACCCTGATCGCCAAATTCTTGAATAACCCGAGCCAGTCCCCAAACGGTACGTGGGGCAACGCCGACCTCGCTTTGCCGGCCGTCACTAAATAGACGAGCCGTTTCGTCATCTGTCACGGCCGTAAGAAATCCGACCGACGTTCCTGATGGCAACC
>CAZWKO010000415.1:0-2643 GCA_964634925.1 uncultured Vicinamibacteraceae bacterium | reverse complement strand
CGCATGGAATTGACGTTGACTCCGATGGCAACGTCTGGGTGACTGACGCCGTGAGTGATAACAACATTCCCGCGGGCGACGATCGGGGCCATCACGTCATCAAGTTTAGTTCAACGGGTGAAGTCCTAATGACACTTGGTACGCCCGGAGAAGACGGAGATGGCCCTAACCACTTCACTTCCCCGAGTGATGTGGCGATCGCGTCCAACGGAGACGTGTTCATCGCGGACGGCCACAACGCAAACGGAAACAATCGAGTGATGAAGTACAACAGCCGTGGCGAGTTCCTCATGTCTTGGGGAGAAACTGGTTACGCCCCGGGACAGTTCCGTGCCCTACACGCCATCGCCTTTCATCCGGACGGCCGGATATTCGTGGGAGATCGCAGCAACAGCCGGATCCAGATCTTCGACCAAGAGGGAAACCACTCTGCCACCTGGACCCAGTTTGGGCGCCCGAGCGGAATCGCCTTTGACGACCAGGGACGGATCTACGTCGCGGACTCCGAGTCGGACAATGTTCAGAACCCAGGGTATGAAATGGGCATTCGCATTGGCGAAGTCGAGACGGGTTGGGTGAAGGAATTCATTCGCTTCCCGTGGGCAAACCCCCACATCCTGCCGGGGAACGGCGCGGAGTTCGTCGCCGTTGATCGCGAAGGCAACCTTTTCGGAGGAGAGCCGGTTCCCCACCCTCATATTAATGACCGAACGCTCAGAAAGTACGTGCGAGTGCGACCTTAGAAAAGGCTCTAGTAGGTAGTGCTTGCACCGCACAAATTAATCTCGGCACGGAAAACCGGACTCAAACGCGCGCAAAACGAGCGCAGCATCTGATTCGTAGAGTGAATCTGAGTGCTCGGTTAGGTACTGTACGACTACCCAAACAGCTTGTGCGGCGGTAATCTCGTCTGGGAGACATATGCGTTTCGCCATCAAGCCAGATGCCCCGTCCACGACACCTCGAACCAACCCGGCGCAGTAACCCATCCCAAACGGGTTAACACTGAACACATCATCACGGCCCGATCCTGTGCGTCCAAGAAACTCGAAGTACAGCGAACAATCCTTTACTAATTCATTTCCGGACCCGACGCGGCCCTGTGTCGCGTGACCGATATCGGTCGGCTGTGTCGTCAGAAGCAGCGCGATAACGAGAAAACCGACCCACTTCAATAGTTGTTTCATCTCTCTTTCAACACTATTTGCTAACAAACACAGTCAGTATACGCTTGCCAAGTAAACATAATCATGCACCCGCCAAAGTGAACGACCAGGAGAGCATACGATGACTCGTCTACCAGCCAATTTCCGGTCACCTGCTTTGTACCTCAAACAATAAGGCCTCCCTATGAATACGCGTCACGTATTGCTAAAAGCTACCGCCGCTCTGCTTCTTATATCTGTCTCTATGTCTGTTTCTGTCACGTCAGAAGGCGACCACCAAGAGTTCCTGCTCGGTAATTTTCATCTGGAGAATGGCGAGACCCTGCCGGACGCTCGACTCGCCTATGTGACATATGGGACGCTGAACACAACGCGAACGAACGCGGTCCTCCTTCCCTCATGGTACGGAGGCGACCACCACGGGTACGACTTTCTTATTGGATCTGGCAAGGCGCTTGATCCCTCTCAGTATTTCATTATCGCGACTGATCAATTCGCTGACGGCTTGTCATCGTCTCCCAGCAACACACCGCCTCCATTTGCTGGACCGGACTTTCCAAAGATTGCGATTCGAGACAATGTCTCGGCAACACACCGATTGATAACCGAGGTGTTTGGCATCGACCGTTTGGCGGCAGTTGTCGGATTTTCTATGGGGGCGCAACAGGCGCTGCAGTGGGCCGTGAGTCATCCGGACATGGTCGACGCGATCGTCGCATATTGCGGAAATGCAAGAGAGTACCCTTTTGGTATCGCCCGACTTGAAGGCGCAAAAGCATCGATCATGGCAGATACCGCCTGGGACGATGGTCGCTACTCTGAACCACCAGAAACCGGACTGCGCACCCTCGCACGCCACTGGGCGGCATGGGGTACCTCCCAGGAATGGTGGCGACAAGAACTCTTTCGGGAATCAGGCGCCACATCAGTCGAGGAATGGGTCCGCAACTCGGAAAGTTATTGGCTCGCGAAAGACGCCAACAATCTCTTGTCTCAAGCAGTAACCTGGCAAACCCATAACGTTGGCGACACACCAGGCTTCGATGGAGATTTCGAAGGAGCACTACAATCAATTCGAGCACGTGTTCTTCTGATGCCGTCTGCAACCGATCTCTATTTTCCGCCTGAAGATGCCGAGTACGAAAGCACACTTATCCCGAATGCCGAATTACTGACAATTCCCTCTATCTGGGGACACCGGGCCGGTATCGGCACAAATCCAGCCGATGTTGCATTCTTGAATGATGCAATTAAGCAATTTTTAGAATAGATGAAACACATTCGTGCCAACGACGTATGACTTCTTAAGAAAATATCGCGACGGCTCTGCTAGATACGAGTATCATTAAAAGGCCTGTTTATCAAAAATATCGTCTCGTAAGTCTTGAACACCAACTATCAAGCCAACGAGACACGGAGGACACCATGAAACGCTTGTTACTTCTCGCCCTTGGCATCCTGACTCTCTCACCAAGCG
>CAZWKO010000414.1:0-2675 GCA_964634925.1 uncultured Vicinamibacteraceae bacterium | reverse complement strand
AAAATTACGCTTTCTTTTCTAGCACTTCAAAATATATGCGGGTCCATTTTGCAAAATTTGCTGCCGCCATTCAGGAACATCATTTGGCACGCTACAATGATCCGTTTGTAGTTGAACTAGGAAGTAATGACGGCATCATGTTAAGCGATTTTGCGGCCCAGAATATTCGCCACCTGGGCATCGAGCCTTCCAAAAATGTCGCGGAGGCAGCACGTGCGATGGGCGTTAACACAATCTGTGAATTCTTCGGCGAAGATGTGGCCAGACAAATCGTTTCACAACATGGTCAGGCAGACGCCTTGCTGGCCGCCAACGTAATGTGCCATATCCCGGATTTAAAAGGTGTCGCCAACGGCGCACAGGCACTACTCAAACCAAGTGGGGTTTTGGTTTTCGAAGACCCATATCTTGGCGACGTTGTTGAGAAAACCTCATACGATCAGATTTATGACGAACACGTGTTTGTTTTTTGCGCCCTGTCTGTCGCAAATGCATTTGCCCGCCATGGGTTTGAGCTGGTTGATGTTGAACCACAGATCACCCACGGCGGGTCTATGCGCTATACATTGGCTAAAAAAGGCGCCAAAAAACCTAGTAAGGCAGTCGCTCTGTTGATTAGGGAGGAAACCAAACTGGGCCTGAACCGGGCAGAAACTTTTGATACCTTCCGACAAAATTGCGAGGCTTCGCGCGACCAGCTAATAGCCATTCTAAATGATTTGCGTGAAAGGGGGGCCAAAGTAGCAGGCTACGGTGCCACTTCAAAAAGCACCACGGTGATTAATTACTGTGGCATCACCGCCAACCACATTGCTTTTATTTCCGATACCACCCCGACCAAACAGGGCAGATTTTCTCCCGGCGCCCACGTCCCGGTTCGACCCTATGAGGACTTCGTCGCCGACTATCCCCACTACACAGTCCTGTTTGCCTGGAACCACATCCAGGAGATCATGGAAAAGGAGCAAGCCTATAAGGCCGCCGGAGGTAAATGGATCCATTTTGTACCAAAGGTTGAAATTCAGGAATGATGTTCGCAAGCTTCCCAAAAGCCCAATATCAAGCTTATCGGTCGGAAATCGATACCGCCATCGCCCGCGTACTTGATAGCGGTAGCTATATCATGGGTGCGGAAGTCAAAGCCTTTGAAGAAGAATTCGCCACTCATATCGGCCTTAAACATGCAATAGGTGTTGGCAGCGGCACGGACGCATTGACCTTGGCACTGATGGCTTTGGATATTGGCGCGGGCGATGAAGTGATTTCCGTTTCCCATACCGCCGTGGCAACGACAGCAGCAATAAGGCTCACCGGAGCGACCCCTGTTCTAGTAGATATTGAAGCGGATTATTTCACCCTTGATCCAGCATGCCTAAAGGCCGCGATAACGAAAAAAACAAAAGCCGTGGTTGTCGTCCATCTTTATGGTCAGGCTGCTGATCTGGACGCCATCTGTGCCATTGCTGCAGACCACGGTCTTAAAGTCGTTGAAGATTGCGCGCAAGCCGTCGGCGCCACATATAGGGCTGCCAAGTTGGGTAGTATTGGTGACATTGGCTGTTTCAGTTTCTTCCCAACCAAGAATTTGGGTGCAATTGGTGATGGTGGGGCAGTACTGACCAATAACGACGCTGTTGCAAAGAGTTTAAGAAGCCTACGTCAATATGGCTGGCAGGATGACCGGATCAGTCATGTCACTGGCATGAATTCCCGTCTCGATGAACTGCAGGCGGCAATTTTAAGGGTAAAGTTGCGTCATCTTGATACAGATATAAAACGCCGACGGGCCATCGCCAAACAATACGATAAGCTGCTGGACGAGCTAGAAGTAGATGTTCCTAAGGTGCGCCCCCGCACAAACCATGCCTTTCACCTCTACGCCCTGCAATGCCACAACCGCAATGAAATGATAACCCATTTAAAGGCGAAAGGGATTAGGGCTGGCGTTCATTACCCGGTACCAGTTCATTTGCAGCCTGCTTACGCACATCAGACAACGCTACCACGCACCGAGCAGGCAGCTCTTAAAACCTTGTCGCTACCAATGTATCCGGAACTAACAACGGGTGATATCGAGCGAATAGCCGCAGCTGTTTGCTCTTTTTCAAAGGCATAAGTGATGACTAGCGCGCCCCTGCAAAATGCTTACAACGGCAAAACAATCCTTATTACCGGGGCCATGGGCTATATCGGTAGCGCCCTGGTCGAGCGCCTGTCAGGTTATCAGTGCCGCATAATCATGTCGTCGCGGCTGGGGGGCTGCGGGCATTGGGGACATACACCCGCCAATGCCGACATTGAAGCATTCCCGGGGGAAGTCACGGATGCGGATTTCTGGCATCGCGCTCTTGAAAGTACTAAAGCTGACACGATTTTTCATTTTGCCGGGCAAAACAGTGTTTACGCGGCGGCGGAAAACCCTATGGCCGATTTTGCCGCCAACGTTGCGCCAGTCATTAATCTGGCAGAGTCAATCCGGGCGATACCTAAAAAAATAGATGTCCTCTATTCGGGAACGGCTACGGTGGTCGGCATACCCGAAAACCTGCCCGTCGGTCCGGCCACTACCGTCCGCCCGGTTACTATTTACGACCAACACAAACTTATGGCCGAACAATATCTGGAACTATACGCCCGCATGGGCGACCTGCGAGCTGTAACTTTGCGGCTGGCCA
>CAZWKO010000413.1:0-2679 GCA_964634925.1 uncultured Vicinamibacteraceae bacterium | reverse complement strand
TGAGGTGGATGTTGAGGAGGCTCGCCAAGAATTTCCGCGGCCACTTGATGTAATCGAAGGTCCATTAATGGATGGCATGAAAACAGTCGGGGACCTTTTCGGTGCGGGGAAGATGTTTTTGCCGCAAGTGGTAAAAAGCGCACGGGCCATGAAAAAAGCGGTGTCTTATTTGCAACCGTTTATGGAGGCAGAACAAGACGCTGTATCGTCACAGGGAAAGATTGTGATGGCGACGGTGAAGGGCGATGTGCACGACATCGGCAAGAATATTGTGGGAGTTGTGCTGCGATGTAACAACTATGAAGTGATTGATCTCGGTGTCATGGTGTCGTGTGACGAGATCTTACGAGTGGCGGTTGACCAACAGGCTGACCTGATCGGATTAAGTGGTTTGATTACCCCATCTTTGGACGAGATGGTGTTTGTCGCTAAGGAGATGGAGCACAGAGGGCTAACACTGCCTCTGCTGATTGGTGGTGCAACGACCTCGCGACAGCACACAGCCGTTAAAATCTCTCCGGAATTTACGGAAAGTACGGTTCATGTTTCTGATGCATCGCGTGTGGTCGACGCCGTGTCTAGTTTATTAAATGCGGATCGGAAGCAAGCCTTCGATCGGTCAAATCGTTCGGATCAGGCTCGTTTGCGTGAGCAGTACGCAGGTCGAAGTGTGCGTGTCGTTTGTTCCTATGAGGAGTCGCGGGCGCGTTCTTTTCAAACAGCGTGGACTGATACCGATCTTTTGGTTCCGTCGTTTACAGGTCGTCGGGTTATTGAAGTTCCACTTGAGAAACTAACGCCATTCATAGACTGGACGTTCTTTTTCGCCGCGTGGGAGCTGAAGGGGAGGTTTCCAGCGATTCTCGATCATCCGGACCAGGGCGCCGCGGCACGTGAATTGTATGAGCACGCCAATGAGTTGTTGGCGACGCTCGTGGCTAAACAGTTATTAACAGCACGAGGCGCGTATGGATTCTGGCCGGCAAACGCCGATGGCGATGACATCGTTGTGTTTGGTCCGGCTTCTCAGGGACAAGGTGTCGAAGATCGCGTCGAACTTGCCCGGTTCAATATGTTAAGGCAGCAGGAGAGACCCGATAAGAATCAATCGTATCGTTCACTTGCTGACTTTATTGCTCCGGTTGAGTCCGGGAAGACGGATTATCTGGGTGCCTTTGTCGTGACTGCCGGTGCTGGTGCTGATGAATTAGTCGGAAAATATGAGGCAGACAACGATGATTACCGTGCGATTATGGTGAAAGCTTTAGCCGATCGTTTGGCAGAGGCGTTTGCCGAATATTTGCACGCACAAATTAGAAAAGACTGGGGTTGCGCTGATGATGAGGTCATGACGAATGATGACTTGATTGCAGAGCGTTATCGCGGCATCCGACCGGCCTTCGGGTATCCGGCCTGTCCAGACCATAGCGAGAAGTTTAAATTGTTTGGCCTTCTTGAGGCCGACCAGTGTGGAGTTAGTCTGACCGAGAGTGCAGCCATGATGCCGGCGGCGAGCGTAAGTGGTCTTTACTTTGCACATCCGGAAGCGACCTACTTTACCGTTGGCCGGATAGGTTCAGACCAAGTGTTGGACTACGCAACGCGCAAAGGAATGTCGGTCGGCGAAGTGGAGCGCTGGTTGTCCACAAGTCTCGCATACGAACCAAAAACCAATACCTAATCACACTTCATTTCTCACTAGATCTCCAGCGATGTCTTGGGTTCAAAGGCATCCGATGTGCAGTGTATGATCGCGGGCGGACGCATGGAATATCACATTCGTCAGTATGACTTGCAGCAGGGTGCACTTGAAATTGAGTACATTGAAGAATACTTTGGCGAGTTCCCTCGAAAGAAAACTGCGGACGAGGTGATACGGCGGCTTGCTGACCGTGATCATCAGATCGTTATGGCCGAAGCGCCTCTGACGAGTGATCCGAGCACCGTTGTGCCGGTGGCGTACAAGGTGTCGCATGAACTTAGGCCGAATGAAACTGATCTAAAACTCGCTGATTTGGTTGAGAAGTTGACGGGAACGGTTGAATTTCTTAATCGAAAAGTTTTGTACAGCTGGATCGGTGGCACGCGACGAGATTGGCGTGGACAAGGGTTCTTCCGTGCATTGACAGAAGAACAAGAAACTTGGGCTCACGATAACGGTTTTGATGAAATTTTGACTAAAACAAAGAATCGTCTCTACAGCATGCGTGGAACGCTCGATCATCTCGAATTTAATGTGATCAAACTCGAGACCAACGAGGTCGATAACCGCGAATCGAAGGTCTATCTCAGTAAGAAACTCGGTCTCGAAGTTCTCGATCGTCATCGGAGCAAGCGTTCTGTGGTTCGCTCTACGTAGTTTTAGACCGATACGATTGTGCCGTGCCACTCATTTGCATAGATGGAATTGATGATCTGCGGGTTTCAGATTTTAGGGTTGTGTCTGATCCGGAACTGATGTGCCGACGTCGGCTCTTTGTAGTCGAAGGTCAACTGGCGGTTGAACGTCTCTTGCTTTCTAGATTTCGAGTGAGATCTTTACTTGTCACAGAGTCGGCATATCAGCGTCTTAGAGTTACGTTGGACAGATTGAACCGAGAGATCGAAGTGTTTTTGACTGATGCTGCGGGTCTACGTGAGGTTACGGGGTTTCGATTTCACCGCGGCTGTTTAGCACTG
>CAZWKO010000412.1:0-2683 GCA_964634925.1 uncultured Vicinamibacteraceae bacterium | reverse complement strand
CAACTGCATCGTCATCCAATTCGATTTCCTCTTCACAATGAGGACAAAGAATCTCAACCATGATGGTTCCAGACACTGTTATGGAATAAGAGTTGAGCCGGTTTTGGATTCAGAGGAGGCCCCTGTGCTTTCAGACCCTGGGAGTCTGACGCTTTTGCGTCCGGACCAAACTATTTGTTCTGGCCTCTAAACCATCCCTCATGGGAGAAGGTAGCCCCCCACCTACGATTATTATTGATAATGATCAGGCTGATGAGCCGACAACACCTGAAACCACGGAATATGATAAATCATCCCTCATGGGAGATGTTGTCTGCCCCAATTGTAGTACTGGACTCGGCTTCAGTGCAGTGGGTAAAGTGATCTGTACCGAGTGTGAGACTTCATTCAGAGTAGACAGTAACTCTTCGATATCTTGCATCTCATTTTTTGAATGGAGGAGTTATTGGATAGGTGTTGGGATTCCTGTTTTCTTGGAATTAGTTGCGTCTTCAGGTATAGAACTAGGGTCTCAATGGAATATACGTTCCACTTACGGCATAGAGTTATTATTTGCATCTTTCATCTCTGTCTGTGTGCTCTGGATTTACGGTGAAAGAACTGGAGATAAAGGAATTCAATGGGGCGCTGTGACAGGGATACTGCTTGCGCCTTTTGTATTATTCATCAATGTCTGCATTATGTCTGATATTGGCTCTCCAATTGGTTCAGTCTGGGTTGTATCGCTTTGGGTCGTGGTATTGGCAATACCTGCACTCTTGGTAAATCGAGTATTTCCAGAAGCGAGAGACGAGGCTTCTGAAGTCGAAGACGTTTCATATCAGTTTAGTTGGGTGAAAACTGGCTTGTGGTGCTTCTTTTTCTTAATCGTCTTCGTTATCTTCATGATTTTAGGCAGAAAATTTTTCCGGCTATTGATCTACTGAGTAATCCAGAACATCATGTCATCCGACGTGAGCAAGTCATGAAGTAAACCCTTGTGGGTTAACAACAAGATTACTCCCTCACATCTACGTATTGAACACCAACCGTTTCTGCAATCAGTTTGGCCGACTCTGTTCCCACTCGAATCTGTATGTTTTTCTTAATTGGCGGTGTTCCTGCAATTATGTATGTGTTGCCGTCTTGACCTAATTCTATCTCGCCATCAGAACCGAAGTCAGTATCCGTACCACCAGATCGCTCTATCCTCTGTATTTCATCAAAATGAATGGTTGTTGTTTTCAAATTTTTACCGTAGAATACAGTTCTTTTTACCACAACCCTTTCGGATTTATCTATTCTAAGTGGTGATTTGCTGCTGATGTGTATACCGATTGGTCCTAAAAACAAAAGCCCACAAGACCCCATTATTATCGGCAGGACAATTTCGGGCAATTCACCGTATTCACTTGAGGCATTTTCGAAGGCCATATCGAGAAAAAAAATGAACATGTAGATACCGAGGGCGAGAAAGAAACCACCAATCAATTTTGAATCATCATCAGATTCTATATCAATTACTGATTTGGAATTTTCATCTTTAACACCAATCTTTGAACCCTCCAAATGTTTCGCATTAATCAGTAATTAACAAATCTTCCCTGCGTAATCATAGGCCAAGTCCGGGAGTGTGAACTCTTGTGGAACTTCAATTTCATGAAACATTGGTTCGTGCTGAAACAAGGCACTCATAGGCCCTGATCCAATTCACTTCCCAACTCATGAAGATCAATTTTACCATCTCCATCCAGATCCAACAAAGATACAAGAGCATCAATATCAAATGGTGATAGGCCTTCAATACCTACCGATTTCAGACCACTCATCAATTCGAAATGATCGATTGAACCATCATTGTTCAAATCGAAAGAAGAAAACAGTTCGATATGAGAAGTCTTGGTGGTCACGATATGTTTCTTCAACGCTTCAAGTGCATCTAAAGCACCCTGATTGTCAGAAGATGCGATATGGTCCTGGAAAACACCTTGACTCGAAATCTGTTCTGTCCTATTCTTGATTTCTTGTTGCTTGACCGCTGCAAAAATAAGACCTCCTACACCAATCAGCGATAATGAAATGGTTCGAAGTTGCAAGCCGTCCTCAATTGGCTCTCTGTCAGTAATCATCACTTCATGCGAAGCACTGACATTGAAATTCACTGTGATCTCGTTGCTGTCAGAAGCGAATCGTCCATCAAAGAACACAGTTCCAAGGTAATTCCAGTCTCCCGAGGAAGCAGACCTGAATTCAAGGAAATCACCAGTACAGGATGGATCCCAAAGTAGTTCACCCATGTTGAGGAACGATTCATAATAGAGTTCAACATTGACTTCTTCACAATTATCATGCATGGTGTATATTCGATATCCCTCATTACCATCGTCAACTTTGAATTCACCTTCCGTCAGTGTCTTGAGGCCATTCTCTTCGGCATCATAGAAGTGTAATTTAGTAGCTGCCACCAACAATACAATCACGCCAATACCAAAAAAGGAATAGGACACGATTTTTCCAATCATTACATCGCTCACCGCCATGAAACTTCACAATCTGAGCGAGTCGATAAACTTCACTTTGAATCAAGTCTCTGTTTGTGAGTTGGATGATGGGTGGCACTGTCCCCAGTGATGGATTTCCATTGACATGAGCATCCATAGGCTGAAGAAGTGCGTGCCGTCGGCTGCATCAGGGACACATATGG
>CAZWKO010000411.1:0-2684 GCA_964634925.1 uncultured Vicinamibacteraceae bacterium | reverse complement strand
CGGGACGATGGCACACGCGTTGTCTGGTACCGGGGCACGGATCCTATTGGTTGAACGAGGAGATTTTGTCCCGCAAGAAGCTGAGAACTGGGATCCAGCTTCGGTCTGGCAACGATTGCGTTACCGAACGACTGAAACATGGCTAGATGAAACCGACCAAGAGTTTCGTCCCTATATGCACTATTGCGTCGGAGGGAATACAAAGTTTTGGGGGAGTGTGCTGTATCGCCTGCGCGAGTCTGACTTCGAAGAGGTTGAACATGTCGATGGCGTGTCACCGGCATGGCCCATAAAGTATCGGGACTTAGAGCCATATTACGATCAGGCTGAGCAGTTGTATCAGGTGCATGGCCAGCAAGGAATTGACCCGACGGACCCTCCACGTGGCCCGTTCCCGCATCCGCCCATCTCGCATGGTGCTGAGATTGCACACACAATCGAAGGGCTGAGAGCACAGGGTTTTACGCCATCGCCACTTCCGCTTGGGCTGCGTTCTCCCGGTGAACCAGACGGGTGTATTTTGTGCCGGACCTGCAATTCCTTTCCCTGCCGATTGCACGCAAAAAGCGAAGCAGAGACGAGTTGCGTGCGTCCGGTAATGTCACAGGACAATGTGACGTTGTGGACCCGGACGACAGCTCGACGATTATTAACTGATTCGGCCGGGCGTAAGGTTGTGGGTGTCGAAGTTGAGCGAGATGGTCGCGTAAGCTCGGTCGAGGCTCGGGTCGTCGTGGTGGCCTGTGGCGCCGTAAACTCTGCGGCATTGCTCCTACGATCAGGAAACGAACGGCATCCTGACGGACTTGCAAATTCGTCTGGCATGATCGGACAGCGCTATATGGCGCATTTGGCGACGATGATGCAGGGCTTTCACCCGTTCAGAAAGAACGACACCGACTTTCAAAAGACCGTTGCAATTAACGATTATTACCTCAAAGGTCCTGACAGCCAGTATCCACTGGGGCACATTCAGTCCCAAGGGCGTGTCCAGGGTGCGGTAGCGAAAGCTGGTGCGAGCACAGGTCGTACGAGGCGACGACTTATGGCACAACTATTTCCGGTGTGGGCTTATGATGCATGGTGTGCTCGTGGTCAAGACTGGTTGGCAATGACTGAAGATCTTCCGCGAACCGAAAACCGCGTTACTCTCGATCCGCAAGGGCGAATTCGGTTAGCGTACCGCCCGAATAACATAGCGGCGCATGAGCAACTGGTCCATGCAATGAAACGGGCGCTACTTCAATTGGGATTCTGGACAGTGGTGCAGCACACACATCGAGAAAAGAACACGACACATCAGTGTGGCACCATTTGCTTTGGTGAGGATCCACAGACGTCAGTTCTAGACTCGTATTGTCGCGCCCATGATGTCGGCAACCTGTTTGTTGTTGATGCATCATTCTTCCCATCGTCAGGCGCGGTTAATCCTGGTCTGACGATTATTGCTCAGGCGCTTCGTGTTGCTGAACATCTCGCGGAGACTGAACTAAGGAATGCGTCGTGAAAGCCCGATCGTTTAGTCACGTCGGTATCACGGTTTCTGATTTCAATACGGCGGTCAAGTTTTATTGGGATGTGTTTCGGTGTCCTCTGGTTGGTGTTGCTGACCAAGATGCAGAACGAGTTCGACGTGCGTTCGGGGTGGATGCAGATGTGCCAAGTTGCAAGGTTGGTTGGATTCGGATGCCTGGCGGTGGCGTTATTGAGATTTTTGAATTTCAACCACAACAGGGAGCGATCGATGTTCCGTGGAACCGTGTTGGGTTGACCCATTTTTCTTTGAATGTCCGTAACGTGCACAAATGGCACGACCACCTTGTTCGTAAGGGCGTCGAGATTGTAAGTTTGCCCGAACAATCACCTCGGGGGCACTGGTTCTTTTTCGTTAAAGATATGGATGGGAATTTGATTGAATTGATGGATCTCGGTTTGATGCACTATGTGCTTGGCTATGCAGGCGCGTTGGCCGCCGGGCCAATCGGAGAGTTGGTGTTTCGTCGGGGACGGTACAAACAGTATTACGAATGAGATTTTTGGGAGAGTAGATAAGACTGATAACACGTCTCATTGATAGAGGCTGAGTTTGGCAGGATTACCGTAAGTCGAAGGGGCTTACGTCTATGATGATCTAGTGGTAGATAAGAGAAAACCTATGAGCAACCATAATCACGTGACACGAAGATCGTTTTTAGGGTCCGTGGCTGCTGCTTCGATGGTGCCATCTGTCTTTGCACAGACGCCGGCCCAGATTCCAGTTCTGGCATGGAACCATATGACGCTTAGTGTGACGGACATTCAGCGGTCGTTAGATTTTTACCAAGGTCTGTTTGGTCTGACGATAGCAGCGAGACAGGCACAGACTCTTGTCCTTAGGATCGGTAATGGACCCCAATTTATGGCACTTGGGGGTGGTCGGCCTGATATTACGCCGAACATCAGCCATTTTTGTTTTACCGTCGAGGCCTTTGACCACGAGCGACTCGTCAGTATTTTGGGAGAACACGGTGTCCAACCGGCGGAACAACCTGGAATGAGTGGGGGCCCCTTGCGCGTGCGCATTCGGATGCGAGGTCCTGAATTTGGCGGAGCGCCAGATGGGACCCCCGAACTCTATATCGGGGACCCGGACGGAGTCGTCGTGCAGTTGCAGGACACGACCTATTGTGGCGGCGAGGGTGTCC
>CAZWKO010000410.1:0-2695 GCA_964634925.1 uncultured Vicinamibacteraceae bacterium | reverse complement strand
CAACTGCGCGCCGGCAGTTTGAGTACGAGACTGGACACAGCATCCACCACACCCCCAGTCGGTCCCGCGGACCTCGTGTTTGGACTCGGATCTCGACCCGGCGCCGATGTCGTCCGTGTCCTCTGGCCTTCGGGCATCGTCCAGGCTGAAGTCCCAGAAACAGAAGCTGTACTATCGACACTCGTTCCAGTCCAGGAACTCGACCGTGAACCGTCCTCCTGCCCACTGCTCTTCACGTGGAATGGAACGCGGTTTGAATTTATTACAGATTTTCTTGGTGGTGGTGAAATGGGCTATTGGCACGGTCCTGACCACTACAACACCCCAGACCCAGTGGAATACGTACGGATTCCTGGAAACCGATTACAACCGCGAGACGGACAACTTGAACTCAGAATTACAAATGAACTGGAAGAAGTCATTTTCTTCGATCACCTGTCCCTGATATCCGTGTCACATCCGAGTGACATTACCGTCTATCCCAACGAAGGACAGACGGTTCCACCAAAACCACACCGACTCCACGGTGTCCGGGACATCCGCACACCCGTTCGCGTTTTCAATGACAAGGGAACGGACATGACCGAACGCGTTGCGGCACTTGACCGTCGATACCCAGATGAATTCGGGTTGAAACCGTTTAGAGGCTACGCAGAACCGCACACATTAACCGTTGACCTCGGCCCACGAGACAACGAAGCCATCACTCTACTTCTCACTGGATGGACCAATTACGCGTTTTCAAGTGACAACGTGGCCGCCCATCAAGCCGGCCTCACACCATCACTACCGGTACTGCAAATCAAGAATAGTGGAGGAAACTGGCGTCATGCCATCGATATAGGCATACCCGTCGGTCGCCCACAGACGATCGCCGTTGACCTAACCGGCCACCTCCACCCAGGAGAACACGAAGTGCGGATTGTGACCGACATGCGAGTGTACTGGGATCAGATTCAGGTAGGCCAACCCGTCTCTCTCGACAACATCGACGATCACGCAATCGTGCGAGAGCAGACACTTCACGCAACCACCGCCGAGCTCCGGGCACGGGGGTTTTCAAAAGAACTGCACCCCAACGGAACCCAACCGACAACGTACGACTACGAACAGGTGTCACTTTTGTCTCCGTGGAAAACCATGTCAGGTTCGTACACACGGCCCGGCGACGTTCGCGAATTGTTAGCAGTGAGCGATGACCTGTTCACAATCGCCAAGGATGGCGACGAAGTTGTTTTAAGTTTCGATGCCGCACAACTCGACCCGTTACCAGCAAACTGGACTCGAACGTATCTCCTCCGAACCGATGGTTTTAGTAAAGAAATGGACATTAACTCCGCGAGCCCAGACAGCATCGAGCCACTCCCCTTTCACGCGATGAGCGCGTATCCCTATAGTGAATCCGAACAGTATCCCAAGACACGGGCGCATGAGACGTATCGCAAGATATTTAATTCACGTCACGTTGTGCAGTCCATACCGCGTATCGACGTAGTGCAGTAGGAGAGGCATGGAACATATTCGGTATTCAGTCGCCACGTGTCAGACCGATCTTCCCAACCCAATCGACCGGTTACACATGCATAGCAATACCACGCGCATGCTTGAGATGGTTGACTCCGCAGTCACAGGAAGCATGCCCTTTTTGCCTGTGCGCCTCATCGTGTTTCCTGAATTTGCACATGCGGCCCCCATCTACCAGACAGCGGCAGAACTTCGAAAAAAACTGGCCGTCTCCATCCCCAATGAACATACGGAACAGCTGACGGCCAAGGCTCGCGAGCATACCGTTTATATCCAAACCGGAACGATGCTAGAAGAAGATCCAAAATACCCGGGGGCCATCTTCAATACCTCCTGCCTTATTGGCCCGGACGGCATCTTGACGAAATATCGAAAAGTAAATCCGTGGATCCCCTTTGAAGTTCATACCAGCCCACACGATATACCTAGCTACGACGAACCGCTCTTTCCAGTGGCTGACACTCCCATCGGTCGACTCGGCTGCGCCATCTGCTACGACTGGCTTTTTCCGGAGGTTCTTCGTCAATTAACCGCCAACGGGGCGGAAGTGCTGGTTCGGGTCTCGGCCTATATGGACCCATGGGGGGCCACAGAACCCATGGCATGGTGGACCATTCTCAATCGAGCCCGTGCCTTGGAAAATCTCAGCTATGTCGTTGCGGCGAATCAGGGCGCAAGCCTACGTCACTATCCACCATACTCATGGCCCGGTGGATCACAGATCGTCGACTTCGACGGCAGGCTACTGGCGGAGGCCTCCCCTGGCCCTGGCGAACGGATTGTCATTGCCCCGATCGACATATCCGCATTACGACACGAACGTCGGTCACGCATCGGCCATCACATGCCAGCGCATCTTCGTACAGAGGCCTACGATGTCTACCAACAGACCGCCTATTCGTCACAACACACAAAAGATAAACCTTTGTCGTACAGCACGAATCAACAAAGCATCGAGGCATCCAAACAAGCCTTTGTCGACCATCACGACGCACACCAACGAAACGCCAACGATCGAGATGGAAATGAGGTCAAAGGATGAATGGCGGAGAGGGTGACCGTCGTTAGAATCGTGTAAATTACTGAAAATAAATAGTTTGACTATCTTTATTTGATCTCAATACCACGTTTATTCCCACATCAATACCGCGCCTTAGCCAGTGCCGGACCC
>CAZWKO010000409.1:0-2699 GCA_964634925.1 uncultured Vicinamibacteraceae bacterium | reverse complement strand
TCGGTGAGCTAAGTGGAAAAATAGTTTTTTGAGTGCGGGTTAACGCAGAGTAAGGCCGTTGCCTGCATAGATGCTTATTGCAGCGATACCGGTTTTAGATTAGACGCTTTTTTTAGTACGTCGCCTGAAATAAAGGCGGTTATGGAAGGAATTGACTAAAAACTAGAAGATGTTGTTGCACCGAAAGCCCTTATGGCGCGCTTTAGAAACATAAAATTGATGCAGACACGCGCATCCGGCTGGATGACGTTGAAGTTGGATTGGTTTCGGACCAATTTCTGTGATAACGCGATTTCCCAGGCACGGCGTGGTCGTGGTGGACCCATAGCCTCAAGAACCTAGTAATACGACGACTTAGGTCGCCGCAATGACAAACCTGCAAGCTTCAGACTACATCAAGGGATTTCGCGAATCTCATGAAAGACCCAACATTACAGAGGGTATTAAACGTCGCAGGTATCGTTTAGCTGATTAGCTTACAGTACTAAGTTGGCCAAAGGTTGTGCTTGGGGCGATAAGGCAACGATCAGGGCGCTTATCAACGCAATACCAACTGCGATTTCGATATATGGGTAGAACATCCACTGGTTCCTTTTTTTTCAGCGACATTTATGCCATCTATTTTATTTGACCAAAGTTTGAACTAATCCTTTTAAAATTTAGTGAATCAAAAATTGCGGCAAAGAAGTCAAATCTTTGGGGAACGGAGAGCCTTTCGATTTCCTCGCCTTGGGAGTTATGATTAAGCCTGAAGTATCTGAAATCAAAAAGGCACCATTGAGGTTCAAATATGGCCCACTTATGGCAATCCATTCGTGACAATGTAGTCACTGCCGGCTTAAGGTTATCAAACACGGAAGGATCATGGTGAGTAAGGAGCCGTAATGGGTTTCGAGGTCCAAAGATTGGGCCATACCATCACCACCATTTTCGTACCCAGCGCTGGCACAAAGACCGGCTTATCCAGATGCTTTGCAGCGCCTTAAGATGCGGCGGAGTTATTAACTTCTAACCGAGGGCGTTAGCGTCCTTGGCAATTATTATATTTTTCGCAGTTTTCGTCAGTTCTTCCAATGAAATTCCCCGTAACCAAAATTAGACCCACTAGAACAACGATAGCAATTAACAATGCCCTTTGCCCAAATCTCACTTTTTTTTGTAGAGCTCTAAATTCTTTATTCATGTGACATCAGTCCATCTTCGAGTCTGCAAGCGGGGCGTAATTGGTTTGGCCATTATTAGGGAGATTCTCACCTACAAGCGAGAGCGTTAGCAACTCTTAACCTGATGCCTGGTCATCTTCACAACAATTACGTTTTAGATATCCAAAAGTTTTTCTTTAGCACATTCACAGGGATCTCATGTACAATTCGGATTTACACAATCTCCATAATTGCAATCTATTCCAACTAATTTTTCCCCCACAAACGACGGCGTTATTCTGTACCAATAGTCAGTCAATAAGTTTACGAAGTGCAAATTGTCTATTGGAAGTATGGGGTCGAACCTCGTTTGGCCATCTTCCAAACTGAACCGCTTCACCCCAAGCCGCAGTCTCCAGAACATGGGGACCTTCGATTTCATAAACTGCCGTATATTTAGGTTCTTTAGATTGATCCACTTCCACAATTTCACTGCCAAAATTCATTTTCATTGGCTCCAACTTATGGCGCCAAACTTGTACCACCCCAGGTACCTTTAGAATAGCTGGTATATGCTCGGTATCGTATACGTCATTGAATAGCTCTTCCTTGGGCGACGTAATATCCATACTAACGATAAGAAGGTACTTCATATTGGTTTCCTAATCGAGCGAGGGTGTTAGAATATAAGAGAGCCGATAATAGTATAAAGCCCCAAGCCACCGCCACGATGACGATGATTGTGCCGAGATGAAAGTAATCCGTTGAAGCACGTTCAAAAAGCACGTTTTTATATCGGTAGTCAAAAAAATAAATTAAATTAACTCTATGTGTGGTCAGTCACCGAATAATCGGTGCCACCAACTTTTGTTCGATCGCCACTCACAGTCCGGTTTAACTACGCCCCAGGGCATGAAAGTTTCACAAAAGGTTGCTCCTTCGAGTTTGGCATTTTTCAACCTTGCTCCTGTTAGGTCGGCTCCGCTAAGATCAGCCCCCCGTAAGTTAGCCTTAAATAGCCCCGCTCCTTTTAAGTTGGCACCGCGCAAGTTGGCCCTATTCAAGTTCGACCAATTTAAATTTGCCTCGCTCATATTGGCCCAACTCAAGTTAGTCATACTCAAATTTGCTTCACTCAAATTTTCTTTACTCAAGTTGGCCGAACTCAAATCACACTTCTCGCAGGTATTAAGCACTTTGAATTTGGTGAGTTGTGTTGCATCAAACGCATCGACGGGCGTCGCGATCAAAGCCAACGCTGTGGCTAGAACCCACTTCATGGTTACACCTCTTAACGCAAACTCGTTTAACATTTGGTGAACTAGCCATCCAGCTAAGTGTGAAGTTCGATTAATTGAAATCTCAGAGTAAACGCCCCAACGTTAGGCAGTTTATGAATCAATCTGCTGTGGCTCTAGCTTTTTCCCTCTCATCGCATTCGACGTCACCAGCGCTGCAGTTTTCCTCATAACGTCCCTGATCAGGCTACAGTGTGCAACCGTCCCACTTGGTTCCGTGCCAAATGCAAATAATCCAGCAAGTGCCAATTCCAAAACT
>CAZWKO010000408.1:0-2701 GCA_964634925.1 uncultured Vicinamibacteraceae bacterium | reverse complement strand
AACTTCGGCAACCGTTAGAATGGGAGTGTCCCGAATATCTTCAAGGGTCACAATTAGTATATTTTTATTTGTATTTTTTAAAACCCATTTAGCCACGAAAGCCTGATAAAAACGGATCCATTCGATTGAAAAGCTCACCCAATTCTCTCGTGTATGCTCCAGTTGCTCCAGCGATACCTGAACTTCAAAATGGGAAACGATAGAGTGCACAGGGTGGCGAAGTTGAATTAAATAGCACTTTGTGTGATCGTTATCGAGATCCAGTTCAAAATCGTGATTTCTTTGAAATATGGTTTCCCTGTTGACACAAGGAACACTTTGGCAACAACGATAAAATTCACAATAGTGCCAATCTTCTTTAAAATAATGGCTCAGATACTCTATCAACAATCCATTACCGCAACGCGGCGGTTCAACACTTGTTAAATATTGTAAATCCATTTTTCCCTACACCTTGAGATTCACAGTAAAATATCCCTATTACTCTGTCTTTCTAATAAATTTATTTTGCGGCCGATTATAGCAGATTGAGTAGTTATAAATCTATTCGGATATCAATAAGCAGCTGATCTTTATACCTCAATTTGAAATTTTTCATAATTAATTAATGGTACTGAACTATATCTATTAGTATAGAATTGTGGGTCAAAAAACCGTCCTTAATTCTAAAAAAAGATAATGAAAGGGACATATTCAGGTAAATTTATGATGTTGTTCTTTTCACTTGTTGTAAATCAAATACCATGCATCCGTATATTCAAAAAACCAATCGCTAGAAGAATATTTATTCAAAAGGAGACAGGACATTGATACCTTTGAGAGTAAACGTAATAAGGCGCGAGCGTTGGTTACCTGTGTAGTTGTTCTGGTGTCGTGATTACTCGAGGTCTCAATACCGGTGCCCCCCTATTACTTGATTAATTGCGACTATTTTAAAGGACATACCCACACCGTGACCAGCGGTGGCAAATTAAAGACCATCCCGGTTTACCGCTCACGCCTCTGTGCGCTCCTAGATTGGTTGTTCCTAATCTCTGTTACCCGTTTTTGTTTCTAGCAAGCGTTGAAAAAATATTTGGGCTGATGTATGTACCCATTCGAATTATTTTGGTGTCTAGTAGTGTTACCCAAATATTCTAAAAGTAGAAAGAGCCCCTTGTGCAAGTAAAAACCTTAACAAATCAAGTCATTGAGACGATTTCTGCAGGACCCATACGGCGCTAAGACGTTTGGGAAACGGGGACGGGATTTGGTGTCCGGGTAACATCAAAATTGAAGACATTCGTCTTAATGGCGCGTATTAACGGCAAGCAAAAACGGATTGCTATTGGCCGTTACCCAGATATGTCCCTGACCGAAGCGCGGGCAAGAGCCCATCAGTTGAAGTGGAACTTCGCCAGAGGGATTGATACCCCAGCCAAGGACGGACATCGATCGACAGCCCAAGCGACCACCGAATATAGAAAATTTCTGAAGTTGCAACCGTCAAAACGCGAAATCGTCTTCTATGCCGAGGACGCGTCAGACTGGGATCATTTTGAGCCCCTTGTGCGCGAACTGACGGAGAACAAAGGCAAGGTAATCTGTTACATCACGTCCAACGAAAATGATCCCGTTCTCGTCATGGATATCCCTGGAATGCAGTCGTTTTTTATCGGATACGGCTCGGTTCGGACCACGTTTTTCTTAGACTTGGACGCCAAAGTTGCAATCATGACCATGCCCGACCTCAATCGTTTTAACCTCAAGCGGTCGCGCTTCTCGGTTCATTACATTTTAAACTTCAATTCATTGATCAGCACCCACATGGGCTACATGCGGGGCGCTTTTGACCACTATGACGCAATTTTCTGCACCGGCCCACACCAGATTGCCGAACTTCGGGCCGCTGAACGGCTTTATGGCACCCCGGCCAAGGAATTGGTTGAATACGGACATCCACCGGTCGATCAGATAATCGAACGTACGGCAGTTAGCCAACTGGCTCCCGGCGACAAAACGTCTCCAGTTCGCCTTGTAATAGCACCCACTTACGGTCCTGAGAACTTGATCGAGATACAAGACGGTAAAATTTGTAAGGATCTGATCAAAGCCTTTCTGGCAGACGGCATCGAAGTCGTCCTCAGGCCGCATTGGATGACGATCTTCGACAAGCCCGATTTAATCGCGTCGTTTTCCGATCAGTTCGAAAGCTCCACCCTCTTCTCAATCGACTCGGGGGAATCTCCGCTTCTATCGCTGAGCCGGTTTGATACACTTGTTTCCGACCTTTCCGGCGTCGCCCTTGAATTTTCCTTCGGCCTGTCTAGGCCGGTAATTTACATCGATCTTCCGACCCGAGCGCGCAATCCGGACTGCAAAGACCTGGGCATCGAACCGGCCGAATTGCAGTTGCGCAAGAAAACGGGTGTCGTTTTGTCCTTGGACCGGATCGACAAGGCCCCGGTCGTTGTTCGCTCTCTCGTCTCCGACCACGCGGATTTTGCAGCGTCCTGTGTTGCAACCCGCGAAAAATGGTTATTTAACCTTGGCTCGAGCGCCAAAGTGGGCGCCGATTACATCGCTCGCCATGTTGAGCCCGATCCCGATCTACGCCCCGCCCAAACCAAAAAAATTGTCTCTGAGGCTAAGCCGATCCTTTCAGTAGAAAACGCGACGGTTACGTACAACGGGCAGTTTGTCGGTCTACATAAGACAACCC
>CAZWKO010000407.1:0-2701 GCA_964634925.1 uncultured Vicinamibacteraceae bacterium | reverse complement strand
TACTCATCGATCAACGGAAGCCCTTCAACCAAATGTGGGTAATCGCCGTAGTCGAAAATCACCACTGGCCCCTCAAGAGCAATAAAGGCACACCGTGTCTCATAATGACAGGTCCAGATTTGCATATTGGTAGCATCCGTGGCATAGCGAACATTGATGGGATCAAAGAGCACTAAACCGGAAACATCGTGTTTAACCATCTCACCTCGAATTCTAGCGAGGCGGTATGAGCGAACGGCATCTAAATCTACTGGCGGCTCACTATATTCCATGGCTCCATGCTGTCGTGGGGCGCTCCCGTTGCTGGCAGACGTGTTCATCTGTAGGTCCCTCCCTATTCCATTATCGACAGGCGCCACCCTGTTAGACTCAACAAATTCAAAACAGGCTTGGCCGTGGCTGTTAGGTTCTCATGCGAATTCCCTGGGGGTCGAACAAGGGCTTCCGTTTCACAACGGCCTTCCTTCGGTCTCCAAGAATTTCGATCTCAACCTCTCGGTCCTCGGCTATCAACGAAACTGGCAAAAATCCGAGCGCTAACGACTCACCAACATAGTGTGCAAAGCCACCCGATGTTGCGAACCCCACCACCTCGTCTCCCAGCCATATCGGCTCGTCCCCATGAACATCCGCGTCGTTTGCGTCAACCAAAAACGTACAGAGCCGTCTTTTAGGATCAGTTTCTCGTTCCCGCAACACCGAGGTCTTTCCAATAAACTCCCTCGTCTTGTCGTAATCAACGAATCGTTCAAGGCCAACCTCCGTTGGCATATAGTCGGGCCTGTATTCCCGCATCCAAGCACCAAATGATTTTTCCAACCGAAGACTCATCATCGCGCGCATACCAAACGGTTTCATCTGAAAGTCAGTGCCTGCTTGGCTTAACGCCTCATAAAGTGCCACCTGATCCTTTTGATCGACATAAATCTCATAGCCCAAATCACCGGTGTATGAAATTCTTTGAATGTGGGCCCTACAGACTCCAATATCAAACTGATCCACTGCTAAAAACGGAAGTGCTGTGTTTGAAACATCTGCCATCACGGCGCTGGCCAACAATTTTCGCGCGTCCGGTCCCACAATTTGAAACCCTACACGCTCGGTTGAAACATTGCGCAAGTTTACGCCTGTCTCGGGAAGATGCTGACTGAACCACCTCATGTGATAGGCCTGAGCACTAAACGACGCAATCAGAAAAAAACTATCTTCGTCCAAGCACGAAACCGTGAAATCTCCTATTAATTTTCCACTTGGGCTCAACATTGGCGTTAAACCGCCCCGCCCTGGCTTCGGTATTCGGCCGGCCATCACGTAATCGAGCCAATCACGAGAGCCAACACCCTCAACCAAATATTTCCCAAAATTATGGATCTCATTCACGCCAACACCGGTTCGTACTGCTTTACACTCCTCGCTTATTGGCGGATGCGCGTTTGACCGTCGAAAACTCGGTACCTCCTCCGCCGGTTCCCCCTTGGGAGCAAAATAGTTCACGGACTCCATCCCATAGTCGGCTCCAAAAACAGCACGTTGCGCTTTCCATATTCCATATGCGGGCGTAGTCTGAAACGGGCGGGCCGCTGGAAGTTCTTCGTTTGGATAGCTAATCGAAAATCGACGCTGGTAGTTCTCACGAACCTTGGCCCGCGTATACCCGGGTGTGATCCAGTCTCCAAAACGTGCCACGTCCATCGCAAACACATCCCTTGATGGTTCTCCATCGATCATCCACTCGGCCAATGTCAGTCCAACTCCACCTCCCTGGCTAAAACCCGCCATGACTGCGCAAGCCGACCAATAATTACGGAGATTCGGGACGGGACCAACAAGTGGATTGCCGTCAGGCGCAAACGTAAAGGGTCCATTGATGACATTTTTGATACCGGCTCTCTCCAGGACGGGGTACCGGCGGAAAGCTGTTTCCATCGAATCCCCTATTCGATCGAGGTTATCAGCCAGAAGCTCGTGCCCAAACTCAAGCGGTGTTCCGTCGACAGCCCACGGCATACAGTCTTGCTCGTAAAAACCAATTACTAAGCCGCGACCTTCTTGACGAAGATAATTTTCACCAGCAGGATCCATAACATGCGGGAGTTCTTTTTCCCTTTCATAAACTTCCGGGGTCTCTTCCGTGATCAAATACTGATGTTCCATCGGATGCAACGGCAAATACACTCCAGCCAGCGCTCCAACTTCTCGCGCCCATAGCCCAGCTGCATTCACCACATGCTCGGCATAAACGGTGCCCGCTTCCGTGACAACTTCCCATCCGCCGTCTGTTGTGGCGTTTGTTTCGATAACCGAATTCCGTAAAACGATCTCAGCTCCCGCCTGAGTCGCCGCACGTGCATAGGCATTCGTAGTACCCGAAGGATCAAGATGGCCGTCCAGTGGATCATAAAGTGCACCAATCACATCCCCAGTATTAACAATTGGAGCTAACTCAGCAACATCATCCGGGCCCACGATCTCTGTGTTTAATCCCATATACCGGTGCTTTGCCCGAGCTGCCTTCAAGAAATCCATTCGATCTTGGGAAGTTGCAATTGTTAGGCCACCTACGTGGTGTAAACCGCAGGATTGACCAGAGATTGCCTCAAGTTCACGGTAGAGTTCGATTGTGTAGCCTTGGAGGGCGGCCATATTAGTGTCAGCATTAAGTGTGTGAAAGCCGCCAGCAGCGTGCCAAGTAGATCCCGAG
>CAZWKO010000406.1:0-2711 GCA_964634925.1 uncultured Vicinamibacteraceae bacterium | reverse complement strand
TTAGTGCTTCAGGCTCCACGACTGGGGATACAGGGTGAAGCTCAGATAGCTTGAAATACATTAGGGGATGTATGTGACAGAAATGGTCACGCACTTTACCTGAATATTTTTTTCCGGGCATGAACCGTCGTCTGACCCGGTATCCATCGTTTGTATTTTTAACGATCTCTATTAATGTATAATAGTGGGTCAATTGAGAATCTTAAGAGAGTGGTGACGTAGGCCTTAAAAATTTTGGAAAACAGAGGGTTCGGATCATGGTTAATTTTAACGTCAATGGAAAACCGGTGACGGTGAACGCCGAACCGGACACGCCTTTACTTTGGGGAATCCGGGAGCACCTGGAGCTCACGGGAACAAAATTCGGTTGCGGCGCCGGACTTTGTGGGGCCTGCACCGTCCATATTGACGGTAAAGCTGTCAGATCCTGTCAGACTGATCTCTCGGATGTTGACGGCAAGGACGTGACTACCATTGAGGGTTTGTCTCCCGATGCAAATCATCCGCTGCAAAAGGCCTGGATTGCCGAGCAGGTACCTCAATGTGGTTATTGCCAATCAGGACAAATCATGAAAGCCGCGGAACTTTTGGCGAAAAATTCAAGGCCATCTCGCGATCAAATTGTCCGTCATATGGATGGAAATCTATGCCGCTGCGGTACCTATAATCGAATAATTGCAGCGATCCAGCTAGCGTCGAGAGGGATCTAGGTCATGACTTATGCAAAAAACTCAGCGTTATCCTTAACTCGGCGCGGTTTCCTTGCCAGCACCGCAGGACTCAGTTTTGTTATCTCATTCGGTGGAGGTGGTTTGTCTTTGGTCCCGGAGGCTGAAGCCAAAAGGAAAGATTGCGTCATCGGTGCCTGGGTTCGCATCGCACCTGAAAACACAATTACCATCATCACTCCAGCCGCGGAGATGGGACAGGGTTCTATGACCGGCGTACCGACAGCCCTCGCCGAGGAATTGGATGCTGATTGGTCCAAAGTGACATTGGAGATGGCCCCCGCGGACCCCTCGACCTACGGCTACGCCGGTTGGCGTGGACGCAAGAGTATGGGGATTTATGGCAGCCTCGCCATGCGACGTTATTTTACACCAGTGCGCATAGCCGGCGCCCAGGTGCGTAGAGTTCTGATGATTAATGCCGCACACAAATGGGGCGTTGATTTCAGGGAACTTAAAACCGAACCCAACGTCGTCGTCCATCCGCCATCAGACCGGCGCATGAGCTACGGAGAGATTGCCGAATTCGCCAAAGTCCCTGCTAAAATGCCGGTGATTAAAAATTCAGATCTCAAAAAGAAGTCCGAATTTCGGATTATTGGCAATTCCGTGCCGCGCCGAGACGTTCCGGAAAAAGTAGACGGTTCTGCTCAATATGCCATGGATGTTCAATTACCCGGCATGGTATATGCCAGTACCGTCCATTCTCCCGTACACCTTGCCCAACCGAACCGTTGGAACGATGCCGAAATTAGATCCATGAAGGGCGTCATCGATTTGGTCAAGCTGAAAACCGGCGTCGCTGTCGTCGCAGATACCTTTGAACATGTAATAGAAGCGCGGGAAGCACTTGATATTACCTGGGCCAAAGGTGCGCTGGCAGAGGGTTTTAATTCTGAAACAACTTTGGAAACAGCTTACGCGGAAATAGCAAAAGATCCGGATGCCGAGGCTAAGACCGTTAGCATTAAGGGAAATATCGATGCAGCCTTTGCCCACGCATCCAAGGTTTATAAGGCAAACTATCGTAGCGATTATGGCTATCACGCGCAGATGGAACCCTTGAACAGCGTTGCCCGCTTCAATCAATCGGGTGATACAGTTGAGATTTGGGAGGGTACACAGGCGCCCGGTTCGTCCCGACGCGCAATTGCCCGTGCACTTGATTTAAAGTCTGATCAGGTCATACATCACCAGCAATATCTGGGTGGTGGATTTGGTCGTCGTTCCAACTCCGATTACACAATTGAAGCAGCTCAAATTGCACGCATCATCGGTCGACCAGTTAAAATGATCTGGACCAGAGAAGAGGATCTGGCATTTGGTATGTTCCGACCCCAGACCTTGCAATGTCTTGAAACGGCATTGGACAAAGATGGAAAGGTTATGGGTTGGCGCCATTGCGTAATAGGTGACGGCGGACGCCTTGTCACCTCCGGAATTAAACTTGATCTTTACTACGGGATACCAAACCAGAGAATTGAACTTCGCAGCACATCCCATGGCATCCGCCTTAAACATTGGCGAGCAGTCGCGCATCCTTTCAACATTTTTGCTATCGATAGCCTGATAGACGAAATAGCGGCAAACGAAGGTCTCGACCCCTTCGCCTTCCGTCGCCAGCGTATGAATATGACTGCAAAAGCAAAACAAGTATTTGACGTAGTCGAGAAAATGTCCGACTGGAAGGCAAAGCGACCCAATAATCGTGCTCTTGGCCTTGCCGTCACGGAACGTTCCGGTTCTCTTGGGGCGGGAGTAGTTGAAATCTCTCTTAATAGGGAAAGTGGCGTAATCCGAGTGCACAAGGTATGGGTTGCGATTGATGGCGGCACAATCGTCCAACCGGAAATGGCGCAACATAATGTGGAAAGTGGTATTATCTTTGGCATCTCAGGCGCGTTAAAGGAACGTGCCACCATGACTGATGGAGCCGTTAAGCAATCAAACTTTCACGACTACGAGGTGTTAAGAATGTCTGAA
>CAZWKO010000405.1:0-2726 GCA_964634925.1 uncultured Vicinamibacteraceae bacterium | reverse complement strand
GGCTTACTCTTTGTTAGGTAGTAACATCCAAGAACAATGTCCTGTGACGGAACCGTGATAGGAGCACCGTTTGACGGCGACATAACGTTGTTAGCCGAGATCATCAAAACCGAGGCCTCTATTTGCGCCTCTGGAGACAACGGCACATGCACGGCCATTTGGTCGCCATCAAAATCAGCATTAAAAGCCGTGCATACAAGCGGATGAATCCGAATAGCCTTACCTTCAACTAGCACCGGCTCGAAGGCTTGTATCCCAAGTCGATGCAGTGTCGGCGCGCGATTAAGCAAGACCGGATGCTCTCGGATAACTTCTTCAAGAATGTCCCATACGGCTGGCTCGTACTGCTCGACCATCTCCTTCGCCTGCTTAATGGTCGCAACCATGCCACGTTGTTCGAGCTTGTTGTAAATAAAAGGTTTAAACAGTTCCAGTGCCATCTTTTTCGGCAAACCGCACTGATTGAGTTTCAATTCCGGACCGACGACGATAACTGAACGCCCTGAATAATCGACCCTCTTCCCGAGTAGGTTCTGGCGAAAGCGACCTTGTTTGCCCTTCAAAGTATCGGAAAGCGACTTCAGTGGTCGATTATTGGCGCCACGAAGAACACGGCCTCGGCGCCCATTGTCAAATAAGGCATCAACCGCCTCCTGCAACATCCGCTTTTCATTACGAATAATCACATCGGGCGCCTTTAATTCCATGAGTTTCTTTAACCGGTTGTTCCGGTTAATAACACGCCGATACAGGTCATTCAGATCCGACGTGGCGAATCGGCCACCATCAAGCGGAACAAGAGGACGTAACTCTGGAGGAATTACGGGAATAACGTCAAGGATCATCCATTCGGGCTTGTTTGTAGAACGCCGAAAAGAATCAACCACTTTTAAACGTTTTGCAAACTTCAGTTTTTTCTGCACTGATGTTTCGGTGCGCATCCTGTCGCGCAATTCTTCCGCAAGGTCCTCAACTTCAACCTGACGCAATAGCTCCTTAATAGCCTCAGCACCCATCTGGGCGTCGAACTTCACGCCGTGCTCTTCCCTGGCTTTACGATACTGTTCCTCCGTTAAGAGCTGATTCTGCTTAAGGTCAGTATCCATTGGATCTACAACAACATATGCCTCAAAATAGAGAACTCGCTCAAGATCACGCAACGAAATATCAAGCAAATGACCAATCCGACTAGGAAGTCCCTTAAAAAACCATACGTGACTAACCGGAGTAGCAAGCGTAATGTGCCCAAGGCGTTCACGACGAACTTTCGCCTGAGTCACCTCGACCCCACATTTATCGCAAATAACACCGCGGTGCTTCATACGTTTGTATTTGCCACACAAACATTCCCAGTCATTTACTGGACCAAATATTTTGGCGCAAAACAAGCCGTCTCTCTCAGGCTTAAAGGTGCGGTAGTTAATCGTCTCAGGTTTCGTCACCTCGCCGTGTGACCATGACAAGATCTTTTCTGGCGAAGCGAGACTAATTCGAATCGCATCAAAATCCACCGTCAGAGAGCCTCTATCTGCAAAAGTCGGTCGCATGAAGTCCCTTCCTAGAACTAAATCTCAACACCAGTTGGCAGTTCAATCTTGCCATCGGTACCATCACTGCTCTCATCTTCTAATTCAGAATCGCTTGCTACGACTTCGATTACAGGCTTCTTTGTCTTGATCAGGTCAACATCCAGACAAAGAGCTTGGAGCTCTCTAATTAGCACGTTAAAAGACTCTGGCAAACCAGGCGCGAAGGATGCATCCCCCTTAACTATCGCTTCGTAAATCTTCGCGCGACCAGTAACATCGTCAGATTTCGCGGTCAAAAGCTCCTGAAGTATGTGAGCTGCTCCGTATGCCTCCAACGCCCACACCTCCATCTCTCCAAATCGTTGTCCACCAAACTGCGCCTTACCACCAAGCGGTTGCTGCGTAATTAAAGAGTAGGGCCCGATCGAACGAGCATGAATCTTATCGTCAACCAAGTGAGACAGCTTGAGCATATAGATATAACCAACGGTGACATTTTGTTCAAATTCTTCACCCGTCATACCGTCGTAAAGCGTGGTCTTCCCACTCTTCGGCAGACCCGCTTCATCTAGCCATTTTTTTATCTCTACCTCACGAGCACCATCAAATACCGGTGAGGCAAAGTAGAGACCCAGTGCCTTGGCAGCCCAGCCGAGATGGGTCTCAAGAATCTGACCAACGTTCATCCGTGAAGGCACGCCCAACGGATTAAGCACAATTTCAACCGGCGTGCCGTCAGGTAGATGCGGCATATCTTCTTCAGGCAAAATACGTGCAATTACACCTTTATTACCATGCCTTCCAGCCATTTTGTCGCCCACAGATAATTTCCGCTTCATGGCGACAAATACCTTGACCATCTTTATAACGCCCGGAGGCAACTCGTCGCCTCGACGTATTTTTTCCTTCTTTTCCTCAAACAACTGCCGAATCACTTCTACCTGTTGGTCCGTGCGGTCTTCGAGTTCCTTAAGTCTATTTTTTAAACTTCTATCGCTCGTCTTAATATGCGCGCGAACGAGGTCAGAGTAGGTAAGCGAAGCGATTAAATCCTCACTCAGCACCGCACCTTTTTCCAACAAACGCTCCGACCCAACGTCATTATGAAGATCAGCTGCCAACGACTTCCCACTAACCACCGGTGCTAATTGTTTTTTAACCTCATCATGAAGAATACGAATCTCATCCTCTAAATTC
>CAZWKO010000404.1:0-2737 GCA_964634925.1 uncultured Vicinamibacteraceae bacterium | reverse complement strand
GCGTGGCCGGAGGACTTCACGAGAGATCTCGGCCTATTCCCCTTGGGAGGACCACCGGGTCGCCTCACCGTCCTACCGAATGAGAACGGAGAGCACCCTGTCTTTCATAGCGACGTTCACGGGTTCAACAATCCCGCGGGCGTGTGGGAGAACGGCGACCCGTTCTCCGTCGCCGTTCTTGGAGACTCCTTCGTCCATGGAGACGGTGTGCCCCCAAACTTCGATCTGACTTCTCGCATCCGTTCCGTGTACCCGAAGACCGTCAATCTCGGCCACGGCGGTAACGGGCCCATCCTCGAGCTCGCCACGTTATTCGAGTATGTGGAGCCACTGAGACCGCAGATCGTACTCTGGTGCTTCTTCGAGGGTAACGATGTTCAGGATTTCAATGCGGAAAAGCAAAAACCGTATCTGCGCAACATGGACTTCGTCGATCCGCTTGGGCGACAGAATCTCATCGAGAGGCAGGATGACCTCGAAGAGTACTATCGGAAAGCGATCGCCGAGTGGTTCCTCAAAGCCCAGAGCACTCGTGAAGCTGTTGCGAGAGATAATGCGTCCGTGTCGAGAACGGAGTGGCTGTTTCGCCTCGTAAGATTGAGTCACCTCCGAACGCGCCTACAACGACTCACGTCACACTATAGCGCTCTAACCCTGCGGTCCTTCAGCCTCGATGAAGAACTGCTCGCCGAGGTACTCGTGGCCGCCCGTGACGGCGTCTCATCGTGGCAGGGACAACTCTATTTCGTCTACCTACCAGAATGGAGTCGCTATACGCTGCTCGGACAGCCCAACAAGCATCGAGCCACTATCCTTCGGATTGTTCGTGATCTCGAGATCCCGGTCATCGACCTCCATCACGCGTTTCTGTCACATGGAGATCCTCTGGCCATGTTTCCGTTCCGACTCAGTGGACACTACAACGCGACCGGTCACGATGTCGCTGCCACAGCCATCCTCGGTCAACTGAGCAGGCTCGACCTGGAACAATGACGCTACGCGCCAAGGAACGCATCCTCGAGATCAGAGCCGACCATCTCGCGCTTGCCAAACTCCGCGCAAATACTAGGCGCCGACACTTAGAAAATCTCGGCGCCACGCTCGACTGATCGAACCGCCCCGACTTTCACCGGAGAGTTACATCACAGGAACTCGAGCGACCGCCGCGCCGGGCGACGTCAGGGGTTTGCCGGCCGGAACGGGACTACCGCTGACTTCGTCCCCGTGAGGATGTGGTCGAGTCGCCGCTCCCAGGTCTGCAACTTCTCTGCATCGTATGTATGGCGGTCGTAGGCTTTCGTCGCTCGCGGGGAGCCGTCGATGTGGTTCAGCACGCGGGCGATGATCTGCACCGGCAGACCGCTCTCGGCCATACCGGTGGCAACGGTTCGTCAAAGATCGTGCCCTCTGAAATGAAAGCCCAGGCGTCGCGTCAACTGGCCGGTCAAGAGTCTGAGCTTGAAGACGCGGCACATGGTGGGGGGGAGGTCCTCAAGTGCCGCCCACAGGGCGCGGGTCTCAGCAGCATTCAACACGCGCTCCCTATATCAGCAACGTTTCGCGTAAGATTCTCGTCTGATGAACAGAGCATTGGCGAGACTTCGTAATTTCATGAAGACCCATCGTCGACGCACCACGATGGCCCCGAACGTCACTTGGAAGGAGCTACTGCAATCGCGTCAGGTCGGGGTGATACCCCATCCGTTCATTGCTCGCGAATTAAACCCCCAAGTGTTCTGCTTGGGCAGTTGTTTCGCGCTCGAAATCAAGAAGGCGCTGAGAGAGTCTGGATTCCGCGTTGCGCCATGGGAGTATGACCTGAGCGTGCCTCTGCCAAACGGCGAGGTATACGCCTCAGATGGCGAACGCCTATTGCTCTACAACACGTTCACGATTCGCCAGGAGTTTGAGAAAGCATTCGGTCTCTGGACACAGTCAAGCGACGATTTCTGGGAGACGGAACCCGAGAGTGCCGAGACACTGTCCTTGTTTTGGGATCCATATCGGCGTTTCGTCAGACACCACGAGCACCAGGGGGTGCTCGAGATCACGAGAGTGTTTGACGGTCTTCTTCGATCGGGTATCCTGGATAGCGACGTTTACATTATCACTCTCGGACTGACTGAAGTCTGGCGAAAGAACAACAACGGCTTGTATGCCAACGCGATGGTCGGGGCCGTCCGGGAGCAGCTCACATTCCGTCAGAGCACCTACGAAGAGAACTACGACAACATGAAAGCGGTCGTTGACCTTGTGCTTACGACGTTTCCGAATCGGAAGTTTCTCCTCACGGTGTCTCCCATTCCGCTCAAGAAAACCTTCTCTGGTGAGGACATTTCCGTGGCCAATGCTGAAAGCAAGTCGATTCTGAGAGCTGTTGCCGGACGTCTGGCACGAGAATACCCGGCCGTGACTTACTTTTCCTCGTTCGAGATCTGTTCGCTAGCCGAGAAATTCCGAACGGAAAGCGTTTATATAGAGGATGGTAGGCACGTCAGACGGGAGATGGTGCAGCACATCATGAGGGTCTTCTTAGCCAACTACGTTATTCCTGGCCCTAGAGAGTCGCGGTAAAACACCAAAGGCTGTATGTTGGTAAATGTTTTGTCCGTTTTTGTATTTATGGCAACGGCTTTTCTTCTTGGCTAAAAGATGCCACGCTCGTTACCCGACCAGCATTTTCTCGGCGCAGGCACTCGCTGTGCTAGAAGGCCCAACCGATATTGACAAGTCGAAC
>CAZWKO010000403.1:0-2745 GCA_964634925.1 uncultured Vicinamibacteraceae bacterium | reverse complement strand
CAACGGACCCTCAATCGTCATCGACTGCATGACAATCCCTTCGCCGGTATAGTCCCGCATAAACTCGTTCCGCCCGAAATAGCGATGGGGATCATCGGCATCGGGATAATCGATGTCAGCGACTGACGGGACGACGATATCTCCTAGCTGGAAATAGCGAGACAACTCCACCGTACGCGGGGTCTCTCCCACCAGATCGAAGGACCCCACTAACTCGTCGAGCGAGGCCACCGCCGTCCCTGGTTTTTTCCCGTGATAGATCGTCAAGGTGACAGGTGTCGTCGCGTTGTAGGGATATGCGTCGACCGTAATACGGTACCGACCAGGTGTCGTGAATGTCACATCTTCGGTCTGATTATGAAAGTGATAGGTCGATGCCACATGGGTCGCCGTCATAAACCCATCGTCGAGTTGCAGCACCCCTCCTCCTCCGAGGCCGTCAAACCTGCTCAAACCAAACAAATGCTGGGACTCTGCATAATCGATGACGTGGGTGGTCGTCGCAGGACGTACCCCCAATTGCAAGGCTTCATCCAGGGCACGATCGGCGACCGCCAGGTAGGCGCGCACATGCAACGGCGACATGCTTTGATTCGCCGCCACCGTATCAAACCCCCCGGAATCAGCTTCTGCTGGTAACTCCTGCGCTAATCCCGACGCCACCGCCGGGTCTATCCCCAGCAAGTCTTCCAGGGTGTAGCCATACTCCAGACGCGTCAAACGACGCAGCGGGGTCCGCTGTCCACCCCGGGCGGTCAGATTCGCGTCAACCAACGCCGCTTTCAACGACCCCAGGGCCGTCTCCACTACCTCCGCATCAGGACGGCGCGCCGACGCCGGCGGCATCTCACCCTTTTCGACCCGCTCATAGACCTTCGTCCACGCCCGCATCGTCTCCGCATCGATCAGATCAAACCCCAGTTGCGACAGGTTCAGTGGGGTTACCGTGCGCGCACCGTGACACTGGAGACATGAGGTCTCCACCAGCGGGGCCACATCTGACTCAAACGACTGGGCCGACGCAAGCCCTCCACCCCAAAGACTCATCACGACCGCAACGACGCCGACGAACTTCATCGCTCCCCCAACTACGACCACGTGAGGGTGCCGGTGCTCTGCCCGAACGCGTCAGTTTCAACACCCATCGTCTGCAACAAGGTCACAAACAAATTACAGAGGGGGGCGTTCTCACCTTCATGCACAATGTGCCCTCCGTGCTGATAGCCGCCACCAGCCAAGAGAATGGGCAAGTCGTGCGACGTATGCGCATTCGCATTCCCCAGGTTGCTGCCAAAGAGCACGGTCGTGGAGTCCAGTAAATTGCCGTCACTATCGTTGCGCGCGGTCAATTCGTTCAGAAGCCCACCAAACGCCTCGACAATTTCCGTTTCAATACGCTTGAGTTGACCAATCTTGACGTCATCCTGACCATGATGCGACAGATTGTGATGGTCGACCGAGACGCCTTGCACCTGTGGGATCGCCCCGTGGTCGTGAATCATCACACTCACCACACGGGACGAATCGGTTTCGAGAATTAAGGGGATCATGTAAAACATCGCCTTGATCCGACCAATCAGATCCGCCACGTCATCAACATCATCAGGCCGCGCTTGATCGACGGTCGGCTTGGTGCGCTGCTGCCAGGCTTTGACTTCACCGAGTTCCTGCTCGGCAGTCCGTACTGCATCAAAGTATGCATCCAGCTTCTGTTGATCAGACGCACTCACGCGACGCCGTAACGCCGAGGTTTCTGATTTGAGTCGATCCAAGATGCTTCCCCCATCGTTCAGACTTTGCGCTTCGCGCTCAACCTCCTCCGGGGTGCCCTGGAGAAACAACTGCTCAAACAATTTCGCCGGGCTCGTTTCAGCCGGCACCATCGCACCGCTGCGTGTGTACGACTGACTCTGCGCTGATGCCGTCCCGAGCACAATCGAGGGATACCGCGTGGTATACCCGAGATGATTGGCTGCAACCTGGTCAAGCGAGATGGTGTTGCGAAACCCGTCAAGACCGGGACGTCTCGCGGCCGTCAGCCATGTAATCTCAGAGTTATGAGGTTGCCGCCCACTCTGCTCTTCATGGGCATACCCAGAAAACAGGGTGTACTGCGAACGATGCTGGTCGATGAGCGACAAGTATTCGGTCGCCTCATAGCCCGTCCCGGCGGCCTTTGGAAACCAAGACTCAGAATAGAGTCCGAGCGTATTGCAGACATTGACCATACGCCGTGGCGCCGTCGCCGCAGCGCGCGCAAACGCCGGAGACATCGACTCCAGGAGGGGAAGCGCCATTGCCACACCAGACGCCCGCAAAAATGTTCGACGGTTGATTGGATTGATCATGATCATCGGCTCCTAAAGAGGTCACTCTGGATAACCTCATGAATCACACTGCGAACCGGATACCCCCGGTCACTCAGCGACGCGTTAATCGACAACACCGTGTCGCGATCGGCAAATCCGGTCTGCGCGCCCGTGCCATACACCAATAACTGCGACGTCAGGTGCCGGGCCATTGCATCCAGCTCCTCGTCAACCAGCAACCGCTTGTACTCCGTAATATTCGCAAACGCTTTCCCGGTCGGCGTCATCCCGCTCGTATCCACCAAGGGCCCGTCGGTATAGGGCATCGGAACTGAGAACCCGCCAAAGTCCATTTCTCCACCAGACACCCGATACTGATCTCGGAACCCGCCAATCGGGTCAAACGACTCCAGGGCAAACCCCGGCGGGTCAATCG
>CAZWKO010000402.1:2301-2761 GCA_964634925.1 uncultured Vicinamibacteraceae bacterium | reverse complement strand
TTTGTTTTTGACGCTGATGGCTGTCGCGTCTATCGCTTATCTGATCGTGATCTGGTTGGTGCATTCACGCCACCCTGGATCGACGGCAGCACTAGTCGCATGCCTGGTTCTTGGATTGACTTGGCGTGTGGCGTTAGTAGGTGCTGCGCCCGTTGTGTCGGATGATGTCTACCGATATCTATGGGATGGTCGAGTGCAACACCATGGCTTAAATCCGTATCAAAGTGTACCTGACGATCCAAGACTGGAGTCACTGCATACTGACTTGACCAGACAAATGCATCCGACGAATGCAGCGTTGCCAGCAATTTATCCTCCACTGGCGCAACGATTGTTTTATGGCGTTACGTCTGTTCATGAATCGGTCGAGGCATTAGCTGTTGCTATGGTAGTTGCAGATATCTTGATCGTCGTGCTGTTATGGAGATGGTTGGTTGCAGCAGGACGAAACCAGTGGTGG
>CAZWKO010000402.1:0-2291 GCA_964634925.1 uncultured Vicinamibacteraceae bacterium | reverse complement strand
CCTATGCGTGGCATCCGCTTGTGGCTCTGGAAGGCGCAGGCGGTGCACATATAGACACGTTTGGGACGTTGCTTGTCGTCGCGTCAGGCTTCGCTCTGTCTCGCCGTCGGTCGCTTCTTGCTGTTGTTGCATTTGCCGGCGCGGTCGCGGTTAAGTTTGTGCCAATTGTGCTAGCACCACTTCTGTGGCGACGAATTCGTTTGGTGCATGCGGTTGCAGGAATGGTTGTGCTGGCACTTCTGTACTTGCCATTTCTAAATGATGGGGTAATGCCCGTTGGGTCATTGGGAACATACTTGTCGCAATGGCGATTTAATGCACCAGTTTTTCGATGGTTGGAACCTTTATTCGGTGTACCTGTAATTGTGGTCGCATCTTTGTGTGCGGGGCTGGCGACAGCAGGATTTGCGCGCCGGTCGATGCGACGCGATGACCCACGTGCATGGGCCTGGCCGGTCGCTGCTGCGGTTGCTCTAATGCCGGCGATCTATCCTTGGTATTTGGTCTGGCTCACGCCATTTCTCACTGTTGTCGGTACTTTTCCACTTACGATATGGACGGTGATGTCTATCTCTACGTATGCCGTTTGGGCATCTGAGTTGTCAGGGAAAGGTTGGAACTTACCTTTATCGGTTGAGCTGTTTGAATATAGTTGCGTAGTCGCGAGTGCGATCGGTACTTACTGGTTTCTCAGTAGTTCAGGTCAGGTTGTTCGCGAGGACTATTGACAAGCGTGCATTCGAGGGCGACGATCAGAGGACGATAAGACTGTAATCGGCTGCTGAGCTATTTGGTAATGCCCCGGCTAGAGCATGAGGAATAATGTATGTTGATTAAACAGGCCCCGGATATTCTCTCTTCTGAAATTACGCCAGAGAAGCTGTACTGGAACCGTCGATCATTTATCCGCGCAGCGTCAGGTGCGGCATTTGGCCTTGCCGGCACTGCAACGTTCGGAGGAGCTACCGGCGACCTTTTGGCGGCGCCGCAGCGTGAATTGGAAGATCTCAAGCAAAGCCAGTTTAGTACCTCTGATGCTCCGAACAGTTATGACGAAATTACGAGTTACAACAATTTTTATGAATTCGGACTACAGAAGGAAGACCCGAAGCGGTATGCCGATGAGCTGACGATTGAACCGTGGTCAATACGAGTCGAAGGTCATATGAACAAGCCCGCGGCCAATTACACACTTGAAGATATCCTCGCCCCGCATGCACTTGAGGAACGTATTTACCGCTTGCGATGTGTTGAGGCGTGGTCGATGGTCGTGCCATGGGTTGGGTTTCCATTAGGGGATCTGCTCAAGCGGTTTGAGCCGACCTCACGAGCAAAGTATGTGAAGTTTGAGACGTTGGTTCGTCCGGCGGAGTTTCGTGGGCAGCGAGCCCGTAACCTGCAGTATCCATACGTCGAGGGGTTGCGGATGGATGAAGCCATGAACCCGCTGGCTATTCTGGCGGTTGGGCTTTACGGCAAGACACTTCTAAACCAGAATGGTGCACCTATTCGACTGGTTGTGCCTTGGAAGTATGGCTTTAAGAGCATCAAGTCGATTGTGAAAATTGAATTCGTGGAAGAGCAGCCTCGGAACACTTGGAATATTGCGATTCCTAATGAATATGGTTTTTACGCGAACGTTAATCCAGAAGTCGATCATCCACGTTGGTCTCAGGCAAGTGAACGTCGGATTGGAGAATTTTTCCGTCAGGGAACTCAGATGTTCAATGGTTATGGATACCAGGTGGCCAGCATGTACGACGGAATGGATTTAGCGGAGCACTACTAGAATGCTTTGTGGCTAGGGGGCAGTCGTGGCAACCAGCCAGTCCATGCGATCCGCCAAGATACTCGTCTTTAGTCTATGTTTTGCGCCGACCCTTGTGCTTATTTGGGATTCACTCACTGGTGGTTTGAGTGTTAACCCTATTGAAGATATCACTCACCGGACCGGTGACTGGGCCCTGCGTTTTGTACTACTAACTCTCGCGGTTACCCCCTTTCGATGGTTGAGCGGCTGGAACGAAGTGATCCGCTATCGGCGAATGTTGGGTCTTTTTGCATTTTGGTACGCCAGCTTACATTTTTCGACCTATATCGTCTTTGATCACTTTTTCGATGTCCGCTCCATTGCCGATGACGTCATAGAGCGTAAATACGTGACCGCAGGGTTTCTGGGCTTTGTCCTGATGTTGCCTCTCGCTGTCACATCGACGCAGGGGTGGATCCGTCGGCTAGGGAAGCGGTGGTCGGTTCTACACCGGTCAATCTATGCAGCAGCGGTTGCTGGC
>CAZWKO010000401.1:0-2776 GCA_964634925.1 uncultured Vicinamibacteraceae bacterium | reverse complement strand
TCGACTCTTTCTAAAGAAGTCACTGCGTAAGAAGTTGCCGGTCAATCTGGAACTCGGTGACAGACTGCCACTGCTCAGCGCGGTGTTTAACTTTAAGTTCGAGCTTCACATCCACGAAGCTTCGATGCTGCAGCATCTCAGCGACGGTCTGGGGTTGATCGCCGGTATAGCCAAGTTTATTGACCATGGTAAAAGGCCCAACTTCTTCGCCTGGACCAATGCCTTCACGAGGCACAGCACGAACCAATAAACTTCCCCATTCCTGCACTTCACCTAAGCACGTACCAGCGTCAGGATCAGCAGGAGACACGGTATTGTCAGGAGCCTCCTGGCCCGCGTAAATCACTTCACATCTCCGAAAAATACCATTCAACTGCAACAAGCCAATCTGTTTATCAGAAATATTCCGCAAGTTAAATTCAATCGTTGGCACAAGCTTGCTTCGGCCAAGGTTATCAAGGCCGGCATCCAACCAGCCCGTAGTAACCCGAGTAATAGACACCTCATTCTTCGCATCAAGAGGTGGTGCGCAGCCGACACCGATGACGATAAATATAGACAAAGTGATGAATGCGAGTCTCTCGAGACAACGACATCGAAATTGCATTCGGCGATTGTAGCTCAGGTAGCAGTCTCGGCTATGACCGGCCCAGAACAACTCGCGTAAATCCAGCTAAAACACGGCTTCTAACAACCCGGCGGAAATTGTAACTTCCGCAGCATCACAAGAACGACAGTCGCTGCCATAGCAGCGACTTCCTGAGCACGATATAGTGATCGTTTCGTGATTCAGCTCTCAGGACTACATAAATCATTCGGCGGACGAATCTTGTTCGACAAGGTTTCCTGGAATATCCAATCAGGAAATAGAGTCGGTCTTTGCGGTGCGAATGGTGCTGGAAAAACGACACTCCTAAAAATGATGGCGGGGGACGTGGAGCCTGATGGCGGCTCAATTGCTCGTGCGGGTGATATTACGATCGGATATCTCCCCCAAGACGGTCTAAAGCATGCAGGGCATACGTTGTACGAAGAAGCCAGTAAAGCATTCGAATCTTTGCTTGCACTTCAACGCGAAATGATCAGCTTAGAGCATCAATTAGCGGATGCTGATTTATCCGCGGACAAACACGATGCCGTGCTCGCACGCTACAGCGAAGTTCAACACTCATTCCAAGATCAAGATGGATATAGCATCGACGCCAAAGTTAATGTCGTCCTCAAAGGACTCGGGTTTTCACCACAAGATCTAACGAGGCAGACTGAGCATTTCTCAGGAGGATGGCAAATGCGGATCGCACTTGCCAAACTGCTCCTTCAACGCCCACAACTACTCCTTCTTGATGAACCAACCAATCATCTCGACCTCGAAGCTCGGAATTGGCTGGAAGAATTTCTCGTTAGCTATCCACACGCCATTGTGCTTGTCTCACACGATCGATTTTTTCTCGACAGCGTAGTTACCGCAATCGCCGAAGTGAGTATGAGTACATTGACCACCTACCCCGGCACGTACAGCAGTTACCTCATCGAGCGTGAAGAACGTACTACCCGCCTCAGAGAAACGAAACGTCGACAAGACGAAGAGGTCGCTCGCATGCGGATGTTTATTGATCGGTTTCGATATCAAGCAACCAAAGCAAAACAGGTCCAAAGTCGAATAAAAATGCTTGAGAAAATCACACCCATTGAAATGCCGCCTGAGCGGAAACGCGTGCACTTTAAATTTCCCAGCAGTATCAAGAGTGGCCGGAGCGTGATGAAACTGCAGGACATTAACAAACAATACGGCGATATCCGTGTCTTTAAACGGGCAAGCGTTAGTATCGACCGTGGCGACCGCGTGGCCATCGTCGGGCCGAATGGCGCAGGTAAATCAACCTTGATGCGCATACTTTCTGGGGTCGAAGCTCCGGACGATGGCACACGGACAGAAGGTCACAACGTTGTGCAGCAATACTTTGCCCAAGACGAAGCGACCAATCTCAACCGAAAGTTAACAATCTATGAAACCCTCGCCTCAGGCTCTCCGATCAATATGGTGCCATCGATTCGGAACATCCTCGGAGGGTTCCTTTTTACGGAAGATGATGTCCACAAAAACGTAAAAGTGCTCTCAGGAGGCGAACGGACTCGCTTAGCCGTCGCACGGATGCTGCTTCGACCATCCAATACACTGCTCCTCGATGAACCAACAAATCATCTCGATATCGACTCGACAAATGTACTTCTTGAGGCACTTGCCGATTACGGCGGCACCTTAATTTTCGTGTCTCATGACCGGTATTTTGTTGACCACCTCGCAACGAAAATCATCGAGGTCGGTGATGGCAACACGGTTATGTATCCCGGAACATATGAAGAGTTTCGATGGAGTAAAGCTCAACAGCTTGAACAGACATCTCCGTCCAAACCAAAACAAAAAAAGAAGTCACCAATTACTAATGACCACAGCACCCCCAAGCACGCCGCCGATCACAAACGCAACCAAATCGAGTCACGCCGACACAAACGAATCATTGAAGCAAGGCAGAAACGGATTACTGAACTAGAAAAACGTATCGCCGACTGTGAAACAACCATTCGCACATTAGAAACCGAAATGTCAGGGCCTGATTTTTATGCTAACAAAGCTGCAGCAGAAGACACTATTAGACGGCATCAAAGTTTAATGTGGAAGGTGGGAGATTTAATGAATCAATGGGAGGCACTCGAAGCAGAAAGTACTAACGAGACCACCTCAGTCAAGGACATCGCCAAGACATAAATAGCCCTT
>CAZWKO010000400.1:0-2789 GCA_964634925.1 uncultured Vicinamibacteraceae bacterium | reverse complement strand
GGATCCAGAAGATACTGTCTGATCACTTCATTAAAAGCGAATATCCTACGGTTTACTGATTCAAGTGGGTCATTTACCCCAGGCAACGTATACTCATTCTTCGAACCAAATTCATACTGTTCGGATATCCTGGACTTATTATCAGGGGGTGTTACTGCTCCATTAATTGATGGCTGAAATCGAAAAGGATGAGGTTGCTGCAATAATTGATCCATATTATAGATTGAAGGACCAGCAAAGGTTTGCCGTACGTCAAAAATAATTACAACAACGACGACTGCAACAACCCCAAAGATGGGTAGTATTAACCTGCTTAATGCCGATGTAATAAATTTTCTTATGAACCGAGTCCCCTGCATTTTGGAAACCATAAAGGAATACTATCACTAAACAAGTATCACCAACGGGGATAACGCCATAAAAAGTCAATATTATTGCTAGCAATGGGTTGCAATAAATTGGTTAGGAATAAACAGAGCCGATACTTCTAGAAAAGCTATTTAAGCAAAACCACATTATCCTAATATTAATCATATTTCATTCAATTTTGATAAACCATCAAAACACCGGCACAAACAAAATTCAGCGGTAGTGCTTTTTCCTGATAAACTACTAGCATAGATTAAAACCTGATTTATTATAAAAAAAAGGTCAATCGAATGAGGTATAAGTTACAAGAAAAAGTATCGAATGTTGATGAGTCTGCATCTTGGGTTGCACCAAGCGCTGATTTAATTGGCGAAGTAACAATTGGTAAAAATTCTAGCATTTGGTGGCGAGCAGTTCTGCGTGCGGACAACGAACCCATAACCATTGGTACCCGTACAAACATTCAAGATGGCTGTGTATTGCATACTGACCCTGGGTTTCCTATTTCAATAGGCAATGATGTTTCGGTGGGCCATCTATGCATGCTTCATGGGTGTACTATAGATGATGGTACGCTTATTGGTATTGGTAGCATTATTCTGAACGGTGCAAAAATAGGAAAAAATGTCCTAATAGGCGCCAACTCTCTGATTACTGAAGGAAAACACATCCCGCCCAATTCATTGGTGGTAGGATCACCAGGTAGAGTAATTCGCGAATTATCTAAAGAACAAATCAGCAATCTTTATTCAAACGCTGCGGGTTATGTTCAAAGAGCTGATCTATATCGAAATAATTTACAGTCCAACTAAGTTAAATTTAGGTAACCTTTTACCACCCAAATTCCCTAACACTAAACCATTCCAATTTTTAACCCTTTAAGTTGAATTGTTCGGAGCATAATCGTCAATATTCCAATCCATAACGACTCCTTATTTTAAAATATTTAATTCTCAAATTGCAAAAATTCATTTTGGAGTTGTCCATATTTTATAGTTTTATAAAATTATGTCGAATCAAAATACACTTAAACATTCGATAAATCTTTTTTAACTATAAAATGTAGATTTTCTTTCGGTGGCACAATATCCGTCACCAGATCTTTTATAAGAGCTTTATTATATAAAGGTTCAATGGTTGTATCCCCATTTAACAGACGCGTAGTACAGGCGTATTGAGTTTTCCCATCAACCATAACCATGCATTCTTTACAGGCATTAGCGTTGATACAACTATATCGAACCGCTAAAGATGAATCGATGTTTGTGCGGATCCACATAATTGCATCAAGCACCGACATACCCTCACGATATGGTACATGGTAGACTTCAAAATGGGGTTTCTCATTTTGAACGCCCCGTTTAACGGTGATTGTCACTCTTTCCTTGATTTCAGTCATTTAGTATTTTCTGACTGATTAAAATTATTGGGTGTCACAAAACTCGAATTCAACGAACCATTTATATCAAGACTTATGGACTGGTTTCGTTCAAATGACTCCTTCGTCTCGGTGAAATCTTCCCTCTGATGTGCACCGCGGCTTTCTGTACGATTTAAAGCTGATAGCGTAACTGCTTCGGCAACCAACAATCCTGACCGAAGATCAAACCAATCTTGTAGTGTAAGATTAAACGCCTCTCCTTTGGCCGGAGTTACTTCCTCAAGGTTCTTCCGAATTGACCGGAGGCTTAATAGGGCTTTTTCCAATTTTAGACCAGTTCGCAACACACCAACATTTTTCCACATCAGGTTTTGAAGTTTGACCCATATTTGCCCAAGCTCCGCGTGATCAGCATCGTCACCATGCTTACTGGAAATCAAGTTATTAAGAGAATCAAGGTGCCTAATTCCACTCTTGTTTGACCAACCTCTTTCTTTATCCCTGGCGTAGATTGCTGAAAACCTTCCCGCTCTTTCACCGAAAACAAATGCCTCGACAAGAGCATTGCCAGACAGCCGATTAGCACCATTTGCCCCACCAACGGCCTCGCCCGAAGCATAAAGCCCCGAGACTCTAGTCTCCATCCGACCATTAACCTTAATACCTCCCATGTGATAATGAGCAATGGGCGAAACTTCAATTGGACGTTTTGTAAGATCTATACCGTTTGCTGCTAACCTGTCGATAACTGGTCCAAATGCAGACCGTAATTCTTCCTCCAACAGATGTTCAAAACTAAGGTGAACACCGCCGTTAGTTGTTGCACGTCCCGCCTCTGCTTCTTTAGTAATAGCATATGAAATTATATCACGTGTCGTAAGATATTTACCTTCATCCTGACCACCATACTCGTGAACGAACTCTTCTCCTTTTGCATTAATTAACCTACCACCAAGCTTGTAACGAAATGGATCCCACATTATAGGATCCATACCAACCAACCTAGGAGCTAAATGCCCAATTGGAAAAAACTGAGGAA
>CAZWKO010000399.1:0-2792 GCA_964634925.1 uncultured Vicinamibacteraceae bacterium | reverse complement strand
GACGGGCTGATTGCTGTTTTCCGTATCGTCAATATTGCCTTCGATAGCGCTCATTAGACGATTGCTCCTAATTGAAAGAGTGGTAAGTACAATGAAATTAGCAGTCCGGCAATGACAACGCCCATCACAACCAGCAGCACCGGTTCAAGTAATGTCATGAACCGCGTCAGTGTAGTTTCAATCTCTTCATCAAGAAAGTCGGCAACGTTGTTCAGCATATTTTGTAACGCTCCCGTTGATTCACCAACTTCTACCATTTTGATTGCAACTGAAGGAAAGGCGGGTCTTTGTCTCATACAGGCAGACAGACTCTGACCCTCCCGCACCTCTTGCGAAATTCCGGTTAGTTCGCGTGCTAGATGCCTATTTGAAATCGCTTTCGACGCAACATCCAGTGCACTAACAAGCGGAATCCCGCCGCCGAGCAATGTTGACAGTGTTCGTGCCATCTGAGACGTCGAAAATTTCGTTGCCACATCTCCAATGAAAGGTAGGCTCAATAGCCATTGATCAAGCCTCGCCCGATTCTCGGTTTTACGGCACGCGCTCCAAGCAATCAAACTAATACCGATGGTTAGTGCGAGTAAGAGCCAAAAATAATTTACGGCTACCGATGACAGCGCGAGCAGAGCCTGGGTCGCAACTGGTAGCGATGCGCCCATACTGTCGTAAAAATTTGAAAACTCCGGAACGACACGAAGCACGATTACGGCAACAACAAGTATCGACAGAGCAAAAAGTACCGTCGGATAGATCAGGGCCGAAAGCGTCTTTCGACGCACACGGTCAATAACCTTTGTGTACGTTACGTATCGTCGCAAAACCTCCTCGAGTTCTCCACTTTTCTCCCCTGCCATTAGTGACGCGATATAAACACCAGGAAAAATATTTCCGTGATGTTCAAAGCTTTCCGCTAACGACGAGCCACTCTTTACGCGCTCGTAAACATCATCCAAGATTATTTTGAAGGGCGTGTTTTCGACCCGTTGCCGAAGAATATCGAGGGATTGCACAACTGGCATGCCCGCTCGCAGTAGTGCAGCCAATTCTTGGTTGAAAACAATAAATTCTCGAGTCCTAAGTCGCTTCGATCTACGTTTTTGTAGTCCGCTGATGGAAAAAGGTTTTCGTCGTTGTAATGACAACAGAAAAAGACCCTGTTCTTCAAATTCAGAACGGAGTTGTGCCTCTGTGTCGGCAACGTACACGGCTTCTTTAATCTGACCTGAAGCGCTTCCGATTCGACAACGGAATTCCATGTTCTACTGTAACTCCACATACAGAAAACAATAAGAGAATTTAAACAACCCCTTAATTTCCTTAGCCTTATAGGGATTAATCGTCACGAACTATTATAGCGATGTCGGGATAAAGGCGTTCCGATGGAACGATTCAATCAAGGCGGTCAAACTTAAAAGTAGATGGTGGTTGGCCTATCTTATCTCTACCGGCTGACCCGCGATGTCTAGCACGCGACTGACATATTTCCGAGTTTCAGAATAAGGCGGAATGCCGTCAAAGTGCCGGACGGGACCCTCGCCGGCATTGTACGCAGCAAGGGCACCACGGGTTCCAAATTCATCGAGAAGCGTACGCAGGTGCCTAGTGCCCGCATCAATATTGGCAGCGGGGTCGAAGGGGTCGGCGACGGCATACCGGACGGCTGTGTCAGGCATTAATTGCATTAACCCCATGGCTCCACGTGGCGATTCGGCATCGGCTCGGTAGCCTGACTCCACTTCAATCAACGCATATACAAGGTTTGGGTCAACACCATGGAGCGCTGAAGCCCGCTCAATAAGCTCCGCATAAGGCCTATCTTGAGGGGTTAGACCGCTGTCGATGGGCCTGGCTGCCATCGGCCTGACGTTGTCAGGCTCGATCCTATCTATAAATCTCGGATCTGCCACCATTGTCTGGCCATTGCTTAGCGTCAGGACAACCTCGTTCCGAACCCGCTCATGCCATCTAATGTGAAGGTCGTCCCCATTCCGAAAGAACACTCTTTCTCCCGCGGGCGGAGCAAACGCCGGATGTATAAACGCTATGACGGCAGCTGGTGCCAGACACAGTGCCAATAAACGGGATTTGGGCATCACCCCAAAGTAGCACAATTGCACGAATTTGCACAGCGATGAAATCATAAGTACTTTAATTTGTTTGGTTTACGAAACAAATGTCAATTCGCTTCAAAGTAGGTGTAAAACACTCGCACCCCGAGTTCACGTGTGTCTTCTGGCGAACCTCCCCGTGATGCTGGTGAGAATGTTTGGTCGACTGTAAGCACAACTTCGACAATCTCATCATCCCCAAGATCTGCACGGGATATTTGCTGCGTGATGTACGTTCGATCATTTGTATCAAGCTGCTGCTCATAAACACTCTTCTCGCCCACCAGCACAGCTAAGGTTTGTGGTCGCTCGAACATGTCCGGCCGGGCGTCTAACTCGAACGAAAAGACCGAATCCGCCATCGGATTTCGGACAGACAGTACTGCTCGCCCGGTTGTCCATCTCCAGTCGTTTCGGCCGTCACTCGAAAATTCTGCAGAGTGCCAGCCATCTTCATAGACCAAGAAACTGCTCTCCGGTTGTGGAGCCAGTGTGATTGTCCCGACCTGATAGGACATCTGTCCTAGGTCTTCCCCCGCCAGAGGTAGTCTTTCTCCCGTCCGGTAGGAATAGAGACCGACCGCTATAAGTGCCTCTCCAACATAGGGATACATCGGGACCTGTATCCGGTACTGATATTCAACCGTCTGGTTCGGCTGCCATTGTGTCGTTGGAATCGGA
>CAZWKO010000398.1:0-2804 GCA_964634925.1 uncultured Vicinamibacteraceae bacterium | reverse complement strand
AGCAGACGGTGCCACACTTTTATCTTGAGTTGTCATGTTCTGTCGAGGATCTGCTGGCACGTCGCGAACGCGCAAATGCGGTATCCGGTGCAAACGCCATTACGGTTAATGATCTTTTCGTACGGGCGGTTGGATTAGCGCTGGCGAACGTTCCGCAAGCCAACTCGACATGGACTGGTGATGCGGTCCGGATATTTGAGTCTGTGGATATCGCGGTTGCAGTATCGACGCAAGCAGGTCTTGTGACACCCGTTGTTCGAGCAGTGGAGACAAAGACCGTGCAGAAGATTGCTGCGGAACTCAGAGACCTGACCATGCGTGCACGAAAAGGGCAGTTGAAGCCGGATGAATATACCGGGGGTACATGCACTATTTCGAATCTTGGGATGTTTGGTGTTTCAAGTCTTTTCGCCATTCTTAATCCTCCTCAGAGTTGCATTCTTGGCTTCGGTGCCATCGAACAGAGGCCTGTGGTGCGCGAGCAGAGTGTTGTGGTCCAATCGATGATGACGGTGACCCTGTCGGCGGATCACCGTGCCATCGATGGGAAGACGGGTGCAGAACTTCTTCAGACGTTCAAGAAATCAGTCGAAGATCCAGAAGCCCTATTTGAGTGATCATACGAGACGCGTATATTGAGTTATAGGGGTGTTGCCTGCTGAAGTTTTTCCGAACTAATGGCGGAGTCTGGTCGTTGGTAGCAAAACGGATCTTGCCAGGCGAGTAGGGTATGCTTGCCGTCCTATGTCTGCGACCTTTTCGACATTTGCCACCACTGTTCAGGGAGAGACGGCTTTTACTGTTCTGGCTGTGGCAAAGCGTTTAATAGCCGCGGGAAAAAATATTGTCGAACTTGAAGTGGGTGATAGTCCGTTTCCGACATCCCCGGAAGGATTTGACGGTGGTATCCGGGCGCTGACCGAGGGTCAGACACATTATGGAGCTTCAGCGGGGCTGCCGGAATTTCGGTCAACGGCTGCCGAGTATGTCAACCAGCTGTACAACCTGTCGGTGTCGGCTGACAATATCGTCGTTGGTCCCGGTGCCAAGGTATTCGAGCAGTTCTTTTGTGAAGCGTTTGTTGAATCCGGCGACGGTGTCCTTGTGTTTAGCCCGCACTTTCCAACGTATCCAGCGAATATCCATCGTCGGGGCGGAAGGATGGTCCTCTCGAAATTACGCGCATCACACGACTTTCGTCCGAGCCTTGATGATGTTGACCGGTTTCTTACGAACGACCCAAAACCAAAGGCCATTTTTCTGAATAGTCCACATAATCCCACGGGCGGTGTAGCCACCTTGGAAGACCTCGAGGCATTGGCATCGCTCATTCGTGGCAAAGACGTTGCCGTTTTTAGCGACGAGCCATACGATGCGATGGTCTGGCAGGGTCAACACCATACGCTCCTTGGACAGCCTGGTATGTTTGATCAGTGCTTAGCCGCCTATACGTTTAGCAAGTCATTCAGCATGAGTGGATGGCGGCTGGGCTATAGCGTATCGAGTGTAGCGACGGCTGAAATTTTGACGATCTTAGCGAATACTTCACTCTCGTGCGTGCCACCGTTTACGCAGCAAGCAGGGGTCGCAGCGATGCGGCGCGACGGGGCGGTCCGAGACGAAAGGATGGCTGATTTTCAGCGCAAAGTTACGTTGCTCGTGACAGCACTTAATCAACTGGACGACTTTTCATGCGTGATGCCCAAGGGGACGTTCTATGTTTTTCCCTCGGTGAAGACAATTTGCAACCGTTACAACATTACGTCGCACGGTTTGGCACTTTTCTTATTGGAAGCTGCCGATGATGACTATGGTGTGGCTTGTCTTGGAGGGGAGTGCTTCGGTAATGCGGGAGGTGGATTTTTGCGTCTCAGTTGCGCAGAACCCGATGCGCGTTTACAAGAAGCGGTAACGTTTATTGGCGATGCTGTAAGAAGAGAAAGCCGTATTGAGAAGTATTTGGCGTCGCATCCCGAGTACAGACTTTCGTCGTCTTACGTCGAGGATTAAGAACGCACTTCGACTTCGGCTAGATGCAAAAGCGACCGAATGAGATTTATGTAGGAACAACAGAGGCAAGTGCTACAAACCTGAATCTAAGTTTGTAACACTCGCCCCGTCAAGGATCTCGCTTATGGAAGACCTTCGGCCTTCTTCATAATATTTGCGTGCGTCGTGGCGACTTCAAGTCCGCCTTCCCCTTCCTGCCAGCCCGTCCGTCCGTCTCCGTTCGCATCGGTCCCTGGGAGCAGTTGCTGGGCAAGGGTGTTGAGTTCGGCTACTAGGCTTGAAGCAGCTGAAGCAGATGTCGCCATGGCGATTTTCTTGGCAAGGGCTACAATCTCGTCCGCCCGAGCGACGGTATTCCTCGCTGAAGTCGCCACGTGCGTTGCATGGGTCTTAATGGCGTCAGAAGCCCCGTCGGTATTGGCAGCAGCTTGAATGTGTTTCGCTGCGCCCTCCGCACCCTGTTTTACACCGTAACCCTTACCCGGGCCATTTTCAATTTGGGTTGGGTCGACAGCGTGCAAGACGTGTGCTGTATGCCGCTTCATCGAGTCAAGATTGCTCGGATCCTTTGCTGCCAGCGACGCATGCTGAGCCGCGATTCCGGCTTCTTCAACGGCTGCAGGTAGTAGTCCGACACCGTCTGGCGTGTCATTCCATGCATCCATTACATGGCCGATATGGTTGTGTCCTGCGCCTTGTTCGGCGGTGAGATGAGCACCTGCGATGAGTGCGATAGTTGCGAAAGTGATGATGCTGAGAGTCGCTATGCGTTGCATCGGTATCCCCCTGGAAAT
>CAZWKO010000397.1:0-2826 GCA_964634925.1 uncultured Vicinamibacteraceae bacterium | reverse complement strand
CGCCGGTAGCAACTCCCGACCATCGATTTCTAAAGCCAGTAGATCGCGAATGGCATTTGTATATTCAGTGCGATTCAGTCGGTGGATTGTCTCTGTGCCAGGATTTGGGTTCGCCAGAGAAGCCTGGTCTAGTTCCGTTTCAATCCACTCGACAAAATCAATGTAGGTTTCCTCGTCAGGTCTCGGTCGACGCGGTGGTGGCATTTCCCGTGCACGGAGTTTTCGAACGACTTTCTCCCAAGTTTCTGCACCAGTAGCAACATGCCCCACATCTAAGTCGTCGAGAGAGATCCCAGCCATTTGCAACCGGTCGTTGTGACACCCCACACAATAACGGTCGAGAACAACACGATAATCCTCTGCCTCTGCCGCATCGATCACAGGCACTTCGGCGGTGAGACAAAAGATAAACACGGCCAAAATGGCATTCGTTCTTGGTCGTACCATAGAAAACATTACCAATAAACCCTAGTCATCAAAGCTACTCGCATTATTAGATTTCAGTACGAGGGTGTCAAGGTAGGTTTAAATAGATGTAATCCGTTCTGAACCAATACTTTAGCGTCGATAATGCTCTCTTGCATCAGCGAAAACTACACTCTACGGACTGACAACGACTGATACGTCGGCAACGGTCGCTAAACCACCATCATGGGCGATAGCACGCAACACGTAATGCCCCGGCTCAGAAAAGGTCACCGCCACGGTCCAACGACCATCTTCCGGAACCTCAGGTCTTTGCCATCCAGGAGACCAAGGGGAATTTCCTCCATCTCGCGTATCCTCCCATGTATCCGTCTGAGGAGGATTGAATGCCACATTTCCTGAACCCCGATAGACGTACCATGCCAACCGATGGCCCGTGGCTGTGTCAGTCGTAATCCGACCGGGAAAACGGGGAGACGAAGCACGTAAGGACCGCGCTCTAGGTTTACCATCGTCAGAAGAAACCGCTACAAGAGTAATCGGTTTGCCAACCTGAGTAGTTCGATCGGTCGGACCATCGATCAACAGCACGGGCGCTTCGTTGTCCATCAATTCCGGAGTAGTAGCCGCCGCACCACCTGCTCCGTAGTTCGCTTGCACAACAAGATCGTCCATAAAGTAATCACGCTTCAGAGTTCCGTACGCACGCTCCGTGTGGCCATTCGCGGTCAGCGTCCAAACCAGCTCTTTCTCGCCAAAATCGGCGGGCACACGAATGCGAAAAGTAAATCGATTGCGCCGAGGGTAAAAATGCGTTGGCTGTCCCTGGTCTGCTCCCCCAGGTTCGATACTGTTGTCAGGACCAACCGGCACGTCAACAACCTGTTCCCAGTTCCGGTTCATATAACCAAAAACGAGGTCAAAAGACCCGTCGTCGTTCTGTTCCCATCCTTCGTACACCGGTGAAATAGACTGGCCTGACATATAGGCCTGCTGGGCGACTGTCGGCACTAGACAAATCAACCCCAATCCCATAGCCAGAACGGCGACCGCCATGAAGCGTCTCACCAGTATCTTTTTAGTTGTTATTGTTGCCACCTGCCGTCTCCGATTTATCCTCAAGACCGCAGAGTACACACCCGATATCGAGACCACCCTTTGATTCAAGCAGTGCCTCACGTTCGGCGACTGCACTAGCGAACTCTTCATCATCCAGGTATACCGCCTGCATCAAATTAATGAACATATTGTCGACAGAACGGTGTCCTGACCCTGACCAGTTACGTGGATCGGGTACGTTTGGATTACTGGGTGAATTATTGAAATAACCGGTGAGATGCAAAATTGTGCCCTTCGGCAAAAGCGGCGCAGCGTCGTCAGCATATTTGTATACGCGAACCCAGTTATGGTCGTACCCAGCACAATTCAACGTCTGCACCGTAGTCCCCCACACCGCTTCCAGACACATGCGGACGCCTGGCGCATGCATGTGCGGCTCAAACACACTGATTTTTGAATTCTCGGGTAGCGTGAAATACGCATGGGCTTGTTGGTCGTTATCCATCGGCCGGATATCAAGGTCCGGGCCGTTCCCGAAGAAAAGTAGTTGCATTTTCTTCGTCGGTTCGTAGTCTTTCGGGTGAAACTTAAACCCGACCTCAAGGCGGGCCGTCGTGTCAACGCCGTTTGAATGGAGATGCGTCGTTGGAAAAACAAGTTTGGTACCAGCCTCAAGTACCCGACCGGCCTGCTCGTCAAAAACGTCAGCATTGCGCCCGACTTCATGAACCGGCCATTGCTGCAGACTGGCAGGATCATCATCAGCATTGATCGTCATCGTTGACGAGTGATGGACTACAAACAATCCGCCAACCGTATCCGACTTCACCCCCCGCGGGAGGTCATTGCGTTCTTTGTACTCCATGGCAGCAACATACCGGTCTTCCAGTAAACCGGTTTCCACCACGCCAAGGCTTCCCCACCAGTCGGGAGCTTCACCTTTGACGTCAAAGGAATCCGTAGACAAAACAAGATCCGGCTGCCCAATTTCCCACTCGTCAACATCAATAAACGGCACCGGCTCAGGCATATCCGCAGGATTACCTCTGGGTGCACCGTTATCCGCCCAACGTGCAATCTTTGCGATCTCATGATCGCTCAATGACCAGTCATCTTTGAACGCTTGAATCCCAATATCTTTTTCGATGTACCACGGCGGCATCACCCCGGGCTTGTCGCGAAGGGCCGTTCGATTCTTGATCGAACGCGCCCAAGGTCGAACCTCGTCATAGGTGATCAGCGACATAGGTGCAAGCGAATCTGGCCGATGGCACTTTTGGCAACTCCTCTGCAAAATGGGGGCGATGTCTTTAGAGAACGTCGGCACGTCATCTGCCGGCA
>CAZWKO010000396.1:0-2842 GCA_964634925.1 uncultured Vicinamibacteraceae bacterium | reverse complement strand
GGTGTGAATCATTTTCCGCAATCGAAATTGAAGTGTTTTTTCGTTCACTTCTGGTATTCTTGGAAAACCTGAATAATCCATAGACGTATCTGTAATTTGAAAGAATCCAGCATCTAATCCAAAGAGATCCTTTGAACGCTTGAAAAAGGCTTTTTCATCATCACCAGTCATCAATTTCTTGTGCTTACAGTAGAACTGTAGCAGTCCTGTATGTTTCCCCCTTCCCTGTGTCATTGTGAGTGATTCACGTTGTTTTTCCAAGTGATAAAGCATAGTCACTTTTTCAGAAAAAGTAACTTTGAAATCATCGTTTACCAAGCAACGAATCGCAAGATCTCGATCATGTGTACACAGGAGACTTTCATCGAAAAATCCTGCCTTCTTAATACTATTAATATGAATGAACGTATTCGATCCCTGCCAACCAGGATTTGATGCGAAGAAATCACTAATGGTAAATGAATTTGGAACGCGGTCATCTATTGGCTCCCCGTCAAGGACGGTTCTTATGCCACTGATTACAGCATCATTCCCATCTATTTTCGATTTACAAATTTCAAGATGCTCCGGGGTCCATTCATCGTCATCGTCAATGATTGCAACCAATGAATCTGGATAATTCTCACCAATCCAATTCAATCCATGATTCCAGGTTCCCGCTGCCCCCGGAGTTCGTTCATTGATGAGATATATTCCATCACAAAACATCCTTTCAAAAATTTCCCGATTTTTCTTTTTTGTAACTTCTGAATCTGAGTTGTCCACCAATACAACCGCATCGAATTTTCCAGTTTGCAAAGAAATTGATTTCAGCGCCCTCTTTTCAAGTAACTCTGGCCTGTTATATGTTGTAACCAACACAATAATTTGGACCGAATCAACCATTTGTTTCCCTCCGTGAATCAATTCGTTCTTTCGTACCGTTCGCAAGAACAAACGCCAGTAAACTATCGTCATTTTCGTTTGTATCAAGTAGTCGCAAAGAACGCGTATCTTTTGGCACACATTTGCCGCCGAAACCTCCCAAACCGGGAGTCAAATGAGCTGGGTTCATCACCCTTCTATCATTCCAAATGACCTCCATGACCTTGAGTGGATCCGCATCTTTGGATTCACATATCCTTTCTATTTCACATGTAAAGGTAACTTTTGTTGCAATGTATGCATTGTGTGCGAGTTTGGCAATCTCAGCTTCGATGTGGGACATTTCCAGTCGAGGTATATCCTCTGGAACCCAAGTAAACAACTCAAGAGCATCTGAAACATATCTATCCTGACCACTCGCAACCAATCTATCAGGGGCTCGAAACCATTCTTCAGCATCCTTTTCTCTCAGAAACTCAGGCATGTACACCAACTTTAGATTAGGATAATCGATTTCCAATCGATCCATGGTCCCGGGGTGTAATGTACTCTTCAATACAACAATTCCTTCGTATCTCCTTCCGTTAAATTCATTGCAAACCACATCAACTGCACTCATATCCAATTCTCCAGTATCCGTTCCATTGGTTGGGACGCAGACAAGAGCCGCTTCTGTATCCAACACTTCCTTGATGGCCCCTCTTCCATCCACATCATATCCAACCATCGTGTGGTACTGACTCATCACTTTGAATACTGCACTCCCTACCGATCCCAATCCGACGACACCGATTTTCATTTTCAACTACCTCAGTCCCACTACATCATCGACTACACGTGCTCATAGGTAAATTAAGCTAGGAGGCATTGCGAATTATTTTTTGTATTCAACCACTAAATGAGAATAAATTTACATTTATTTCATGGAAAATGATAACTATCATGAAATTATGCGAACCATATGGAAACCATGGTCATCCCACTGATTGGGGAAAATTGGTCCTTAATCCAAGATGCAATTTCTAAACTGAAGCCGGAACGAATCTTGCTTTGCCACACGTTATCAAGAAAAGATTTGATTCACACCAATTCATTGATTCTGGAGAGTCACTTAATCCATGAATACCCGGATGTCGAACTAGAAACAATTCCCTTGAATTGCTCAGACTACCCTCTGGCCTTGGGACAATCATTCGCAGGCATGTTGAGTAATGATTTTACAAAATTAAGAGAACATGAACAAAATCGTTGTCAATATAATGTTCTAATCACGCAGAATACACCACTTGGTTTCTTCTTCGGAATTACTGCTTTATCTGGGAGTCCACTCCCAGTATCCTGTTATCTGGGTTCAACAAATGCGGATATTTCCAAAACTCAAACCAGAGACTTTGATCCAGTGAATTCACTCACACCATCACTCGAAAAATTCCCCTTGTTTGAACAAATTCAATCCGCATTGAATCATTTCAATCGAAAAAAAGCCACACGTCGGATATTTTCATTAATTGTTGATTGGCATGAGGAAAGCAAAGATAGGTACAACTCCTCCTCCTCCTCATTTCGCACATCAGATCTGGTGGTTTTTAGTGAATCTAAAGGGATAAGCGAATTGCAATCGACAATTTCAAATCATGTGAATAAGCTGATTAAGTGGGACTCCAACTTTCGATTGATTGAACCACACAATTCATCAGTGAAGTACCAAATCACATCTCTAGGCCGTACGGTTGGATGGATGATGAAATTGAACGAGGAATAGAAACGGTGAGATTAAAATGCGCCTTGGGAAAAACAATCCGATTACATTAATCGATGACTCAAACATTGGATTATTGTATAGGAGCCCGATGCCCAGAGGCCGATATGACACTGAAGATTTAGTATACAACGCTTGGAGTGAATTTCAGATAGATCTTGTTGTCTCCCTCACGCCTGAATCCGAATATGTCGAAAAATCCGGTGAGAATCAATTTCC
>CAZWKO010000395.1:0-2849 GCA_964634925.1 uncultured Vicinamibacteraceae bacterium | reverse complement strand
CGTAAATACTACCCACATAGACGAAGCATTGAATTAGTGGGATCTCCTCCTTTCATTTTGCAAGAAGTTGGTCTTAACGATAAGATCGGGTAACAGACGAGAGTCTGAAAAACTAAGTTTGAAGTTGCGTTCTCAGGAACTTTTTTCCAAAGATAAAATGTTAATTACACCGAATAAAAATCAAGAATATTTTGATGATACCAAATTAGATCAATTTAGAACTTTTCAGCAATTAGTCGACGAGGGTTGGGCTGATATAATTAAACAAGCAGAGAAAAAATTTAACCTAAAAGAAAAGGCCGGACATCTAAATGCCTTAAAACAACTAGAAGAATTGACGAAAAACGCACTTAGTTACGGTAACACCGCCCCATTCGATATACATCTTCAAGAATGGCTAATAACCAGAAGAGATCAAGTCACGCCCAAAACTCTTGAGGATGGACGCCTATCTATCGTGAAGTTTAAGGAAGATTTTCCCACGGTTAAAATGGTGAAGAGGCGACATGTAAGAGAATGGTTTGATAACCAAATAACAGTTTACTCTCCTGATAGACTTAAAAAATTTAAGCAGCATCTGCAATCTTATTGGACCTTCCTTAAAGAGGGAATGGATCACATGCTGGTCGAAGAAGATGCGGAACCCTTCAAAGGTATCCATATAAAGGAATATAATGATTCAGCAACAACACTAAAGGGTTGGCTACCTTTTCCAAACCTAGGCGACGATATAGTGCGTTTATTAAAAGGCGCTAACACAAAGAAGGACCAGCAACTAGTCAACTTAATCATTCTAGATATGTATACAGGGATGAGAATTGAGGAAGCGTGTTCATTGCCTGTTGAAAACATTTATCCTGAGTACATCTGTGTACCAAAAAGCAAGACGACGCCCGAAATGAGAAAAATTCCTATTCATTCCATGCTGGCGGAACCATTGCTGTTAATGGTTAAAGAAAGCACTGACGGCTATGTTATTTCCGGATTGGTCTCGAATAACAAATATGGTATCCGCTCCGATCCTATCGGCAAGCGGTTTGGGAGACTAAAATCGAGTTTAGGGTTCGGTCAACGGTATGTTTTCCACTCCATAAAGAAGACAGTCACTACTATTATGGAGAATGCTGATGTTAGGGCAGATGTCATTTTAGATATAATCGGGCACAAAAACACAAGCGCCACGCATGTTAGTTCGAGCATGCAACGTCAAAAAAAGGCTATCGAAAATTTAGTTTACCCTTTAGATCATTTGTAAACTACGCCCGTCACAAAGGATCAACTCCCCATCCCCTTGAACTAATCAGACCTATTCATCTTGATTTATCCATCTTTGGTCTTTCTATGAGAGATCTAAATTAACAATTACAACATTCCGTTTATAGGCTTCTCTTGGTTTTCTAAAGCCTTCAACCCAGTGACCCAAAATTCGGAGGCGAAACACGCCGATGCGAGGCCACCTCATAGGCTGAGGCAATTCCCAGCAACTTATCTTCCGTTCCCGGTTCTGAACGAAATACCAGGGAGAATGGCAACCCCGGCCAATCAATCTTAGTCGGTGTGCGAGATGGTGATGACACGTATTTCGTGCCATCTTCATTCAACTTGAACACCGGGTCATATGCTGTAGTAACATAGCCCGCCGGTACTAGTATTTCAGTTAACCCGGCATTAGGGCCATACAAACTCTCGGGCCGCAAATTATGCAAGACATCATACTGGTATGGTTGGCCTATTACTCCCGGTGGCCAGGGTGTGTGCAGGCGTACAAATGCATCGAGATTGTTCTCGATTAACACCATCATGTCGACCCGTCGCAGTAACTCGCGGAGCATAATCCGCTCGTTGACACCCTGGCGTCCATCGAGTGGGTTGCGAGGATCAGAGGTTTCCTCCCAGTTTTTAAAGGCCGAGCGCTGGTCATCACCCCAGAATTTGGAGCGTGCGTTCAGTGCGGCCCAATTGTCGAGCGCCTCATGAAACCCGGCCGCTTTCCAGTCTCCAGCGCGTCGCAACAAATACTGGCTGATGTGGAAACGAAAGCTGTTAGCGAGCTGCTGAGGTTGGATCACGGCAATATCCAGATTAGAGGGTGCTGTGATTGTACCCTCCGCGAGTGCCACGCAATAGTCAATGGAATCCATCGAGCCATTCCCGAAGGTTTTTCCTGGTAGAAATTCGGTTGGCTTGATTGCAGCCTCAAATTCCTTGAACAATGGAGTGCCGTCCGGTCCTAGCCAAAACAGAATATCGGGCATGAAGATTGGAATTAGCTTGGTCAGCGCCTTGCGGAAATCGGGTCTCATCTGTTCTAGGTCTGGATCCGCGGTCCAGAGAGGATCCCTTGATTCAACAAGTGTTGCTCCAAGCTTTATAGCAAGCACATCCCTGATTTCAGTGCTCGCTGCATCAACAATCGGCATTTCAGTAACGGAATCTTTTGGATAGACCATCGATTCACGCACTACGCCAAGCCTCACACCTTTGAGGCCCTTTGCTGTCGCGTCGGAGGTAAGATGGCTCGCATAGGTGGTAGCAAGAACCGACGAACGAGGTACTGTCGTGTAAGGGTCACGTGGATCGTAATATCCCTCTTCGGGATCCTTCAAGGCATCAAGGATTTTTGCGCAATCAGGAAGCGATTTTCCATGGATACCGGATCGGTCGCAGTAAATGTCCGCCCCTATCGCGCCGCCATCAAATCCAATCATCGACTTGTGGGGCAGGATGAGCGCGACGGCATTGTGATTTGACGGACCACGACACGATGCGCGAGTTTCCTCACCCAAGCTTGCCATAACCAAGTTGGGGCTAACTGACAGCGCCGACCCAGAGCTTGATCCAAGGGAGGC
>CAZWKO010000394.1:0-2858 GCA_964634925.1 uncultured Vicinamibacteraceae bacterium | reverse complement strand
GATGGCGTCAACGTTGCTGCTAGGCTGGAAAAGCTGGCTAAGCCGGGTGGAGTTGCACTGAGCGCAACAGCCCATGAGCATGCTGCAGGAAAAGTTGAGGCGAAGTTTGAAGACGACGGCGAACATTCTCTTAAAAATATTGAGAAATCCCTTCGGGTATATTTGTGGTCTCCTGAAACCGATGTTGGGAACGGGCGCGATAGAACTAAAGAATTAGAAGAGTTGCCGCTTCCGGATAAGCCTTCTATCGCCGTTTTGCCTTTTGATAATATGTCGGGGGAGATCGAGCAGGAGTATTTCTCCGATGGTCTCACAGAGGACATAATAACCGAGCTTTCCCGTTTTCAAACTTTCTTCGTTATCGCGCGAAATTCATCGTTTTTCTATAAAGGGAAGCAGGTAGCAGTTCCGGATATTGGTCGTGAGTTGGGTGTGCAATACCTTCTCGAAGGGAGTGTGCGCAAGGTGGGTGATCGGGTCCGGGTCACGGCGCAGCTGATCGAGGCGTCGAGTGGTAATCATATCTGGGCGGAGCGTTACGATTATGATTTAATTGATGTTTTTGAGGTCCAAGACGAGGTTACACGGTCTATAGTAGCCGCCCTGCCTGGGCGCCTGGCAGAGGCAGACCTCAATCGGGTTAAGCGCAAACGTTTGGAAAATCTAGTTGCGTACGATTACATGCTGCGTGGTCGAACTCACCACCATCGTGGTACGGAAGAAGATAACATGGAGGCAGTTCGACTACTGGACAAGGCCATCGAACTCGATCCTGAATTCGCTGAGGCATACGCTTGGCAATCTTGCACTCTCGGTCAGGCACAAGCCCGTGGCTTTGGAGATAACCAAGAGGAACTGTTTGCTCGGGAGGTTAAAACCGCAGAAAAGGGCCTTGCGCTGGACGAAAATAACATCACTTGTCAATGGAACATGTGCGAACTGCAAATGGAATGGACGAATCGGGAATATGGTGAGCTTTTGCCACCCGCCAATTTGATTGCTCGCTTGGAAAGGGCGGAATTACATCATGAGAGGGCCTTTACATTAAACCCAAATGATCCTCGGATCGTTGCCCAAAGGGGTGAATTGCTGACATGGCAGGGTAAGCCGGAGGAGGGAGCTGACTGGGCTCGTCTGGCAATGCGCCTGGATCCCTATGAAGCTGGTGGCCGTGCGCATCTGTTGGGCCGAGCTTTGCATGTCGCAGGACGTTACGACGAGGCTATCGCAGCGTTTGAACAGGTTCGGAAGCTGCGATATGGCCACCACGCTGAGCTAGCTGCGTGCCACGCGCAGATGGGAAAGGACGAGGAGGCAAGATTGCATGCTTCCGAGGTCGTGCGGTTGAAGCCAGACTTCTCTGTCACAGAGCATATTGAGTCAATGCCTTTTAAAAGAGATGAGGATCGGGAACACCATAGGGATGGCCTTTGTAAGGCTGGGTTACCGGAATAGTGTGTCGCAGATTAGTAGGCCCATTGTCGGCGCCACCTAGTCTGCCCTGGAACGGTATCTGTAGCGGCTTACAGATTTTTGAATGGTGACGTGACGGTTTGACATGATGGTTCCGAAGTTTTGAACCGCCCAACTCGGCATATCGACCGAGATGTTTTGGCTTAGAGGAGGCTGAAAGTGGCTCCCCGGGCCGGACTCGAACCAGCGACATGGTGGTTAACAGCCTGTTATTTGGCTATCGATCCATGTGCAGGGTATCGAATATTATCGCCATAACCCTTGCTACCCCTCAGAAATCATACTTTCTAAGAGGATTACTGTGCAGTAGGATGAGGCGTTTGTCAAAATATTTGGCGACGGTTTTGGCGACGGACCGTCGCGAGTTTAGCGGAAGGCCTAGTATGTCACTGCGTCTTTCAGAATATTGACTTAAAACCATCCGTTCTTTTCCAAGAAACCTGATTAAGTTATAATTACATTTGCAGCACTCTCACCCAAGGGTGCCGCTTGCTCGTACTGCGGATGTGAAAACCTTAAAAATCTCTGGGACTGGGAGCAAAAGCGGACAACCGCGTGAAGATTGATCATTGCGAATATTTCGGGCTTATGGGCAGGCTCTTGGTGGCGGTCCTCATGCCTGCGGACTGAATTGGGAGGAGGCACCACAATGCCAAGAAAAAAAACAATGCGAAATTCAAACCTCTTCTCTATTGATTTTGAAGGAATAGAATCCGTTTTAGAAGACGCGAACGGACCTTTAATTGCTGAATGTGAAAAGGTTCTAGAAGCTGCCGCTCAATTTCCAGATACGCTTGACAAAAATTCCGAGGCTGAGGACCTAAAGGATTTTTTGATAAAGTTTAGAGCTCAACTTCGTCAGGTAAGTGAAGCACGTCTCTCTGATGGAAGGCCTTTCACCCATGCTGCGCACGTGGTTAAGGAGTGGTTCACTAAAACTGAGAAAAAAATGAAGGCTGCGGATCAAAAACTAGCAACCGTGTTATCCACATATGCATCTGCGGCAGAGGCAAAAGCTGACGAAGTCCGCCAAAGAAACGCTGAGTTAGAACAGACCCAAAAAGAAGGGGAAAGTGGTGGAAAAACAATTGGTGAAACGTTTTCTGGTGAACCTATTGTGACAGTTAATGCCAACCACAAAGCTGACGTCCCAGAAGTAGAGAAAGTACCCGCAGTGCCTGATGTTCCAATGGTCTGGCAGGTCAAAGAATTTGATATCGATTCCTTGGACTTAGAAAAACTCCGACATTATTTAACAGAACGCGGCATAACACTGGCCATAAACGCCCATATAAAGATCCATGGCCCCCATCAGATTGACGGGGTCATTTATCAACAGGTAGTCAAGAAGAAGTTAGACAGCTAGCCAACTGAGGAGCGGCTTA
>CAZWKO010000393.1:0-2882 GCA_964634925.1 uncultured Vicinamibacteraceae bacterium | reverse complement strand
GTTTCAACATACGGTGCATCATCAAGATTATTCCCAGGCAAATAGCTCAGCAAACGCCTTAACAACGCAAGACAATCCCGGTCTGACGGTACGGAAAAATGAGCCACACCACTCTTGGCATTGTGCGTCATAGCTCCGCCTAGTTCATCTTTCGTCACATCCTCATGCGTAACGGTCTTGATTACATCAGGCCCAGTCACAAACATGTAACTCGTGTTTTCCACCATAACCGTAAAGTCCGTAATGGCTGGTGAATAGACGGCCCCGCCTGCACAAGGTCCCATAATCGCCGATATCTGAGGAACGACACCCGACGCTAATGTGTTGCGAAGGAAGATGTCTGCATAACCTGCCAAAGAAGCAACGCCTTCCTGAATCCGTGCGCCGCCGGAATCATTCAAACCAACTATCGGCGCACCATTCTTTATGGCGAGATCCATGATCTTTACGATCTTGGCAGCATTGGTTTCCGATAACGAACCTCCGAACACCGTAAAGTCTTGGGCAAAAGCATAGACTAGTCGGCCGCCCACCTCGCCATGACCGGCCACGACGCCGTCACCTGGAATCTGTTGAGATTCCATCCCAAAATCCCGACAGCGGTGGGTCACTAACTTGTCAATTTCCGTGAACGTGCCGACATCAAAGAAAAGATCAATCCGCTCCCTAGCTGTCAGTTTGCCGGCATCATGCTGGCGTTGGCGACGCTCCGCTCCGCCACCAAGTTCGGCTTGCTGCTCGTAATCCGAAAGAAGAGACCGTTTATCCACTATGCCTTAAGCGACTGGGCTTTTTCCCAATCCGAGAGAAATTTCTTTAGTCCGATGTCAGTCAAAGGATGCGTAAAGAGCATATCAATGACTTTAGGTGGACAAGTGCATATATCCGCACCCATGCGGGCTGCCTCGACGACATGCAACGGGCCACGCACACTCGCAACGAGCACCTCGGTGGGAAACTCATAATTCTCATAAATTTCCACTATTTGCTCAATTAAGTCCATCCCGTCCGTTGCCAAGTCATCAAGTCGGCCTACAAAAGGACTTACAAATGTTGCACCGACCTTGGCAGCAAGTAAAGCCTGAGATGCTGAGAACACAAGCGTGACATTGACACGGATTCCTTCGCTGGCGAGTGTCGCACATGCCTTCACACCTTCCTGTCCGAATGGCACCTTGACGACAATATGGTCGTGAATGGCCGCTAATTGCCGTCCTTCACTAATCATCGCCTCCGCGTCAGTGGTCACTACTTCGGCACTCACCGGCCCTTTTACCGCCTCACAAATCCGTCGCAGCGTGTCCGCGGGATCGCCCGCTTCCTTCGCCAGCAATGACGGATTCGTTGTTATTCCATCGACAATCCGAAGAGGCACAAGGCTCTCGATTGTCTCAACGTTTGCACTGTCCACGAATAGCTTCACCGCCCACTCCTTTCGTCGGAGACGACGTCATTAATGAGTTCCCCCACCCCTTCAACTTTAACTGTCACACGGTCTCCCGCACACAAAGGACCCACACCAGACGGTGTTCCCGTTGAAATAATGTCACCGGGTAGCAAGGTCATCACACCCGTCACAAATTCGACCAACTGAGCCAATGAAAAAATCAACTCCCGCGTGTTTGACGACTGCCGAAGAGATCCATTCACTACCGACTCTACGTCAAGCGCTGTCCCATCGACACCAACGGCAATCGCTGGTCCGATTGGCGCAAAGGTATCAAACCCTTTTCCACGTGTGTATTGCACATCACGCCTCTGCAAGTCTCTGTCGGTAACATCATTGACACAAGTCAGCCCGAGCACATATTCCTGTGCACGATCTGCAGGCACCTGATAAGCCGTCTTTCCAATCACAATACCGAGTTCAGCTTCATGGTCAACACGACCAGCAGCAACCGGCAACACAATTGGGTCTAAATGGCCGATAACGGCGGTTGACGGCTTGAGAAAAATGAGCGGCTCATCCGGTAATGTTTTTTCCATTTCCTTCGCGTGATCCCGATAATTCAAACCCACCGCAACAATTTTAGACGGCATGACCGGAGGTAGCACCCGAGCAGCCGACACCTCTTCAGCGTCCAACTGCATCCCTGCGTCGTAACCCGCGTAGATATCGCCTTTGAGCTCATACCAACAACCACTACGCTCAATAATGTAACGTGCCGACCCAGCCATCTCCACTCGATACAAACGATCCATCACGATTCCGAATTCCTTTCGCTACCGTGCCGTCTGAACAATCTGGCTCGACGGCTGACTTGCGTTTCGCGGCACAACACTATCGACAGCGATTATCTGGTAGACATATTGCTCTCCAGACACCACTAATGTATCTCGATATGTCGGTTCATTAATGGGTTCCGCTGTTAGCGGTTGGAGTGTCCCATCTGAGGCTAATCCACGCAAGATCAAGTACCCATCAATGTCGGACTCTGAGTTTTCGTCCCAGACCAAATTAATCGAACCAGCATCGGCAACAGCAATTAGTCCTGTAGGAGGTACTGGCGGAAACGTATCCGTAAACACAACACAGGTGGCTGGCGATGCGTCCCCATATATCTCAAGGTCCTCAGTGACATGTTCAAGCGTCTGCACTGCGTAACACGCAGTAGTCCCAAATTCGATCTCAGAATCGGTGTAGCCAGTCACAGATTGCGGTTCCCCCAGAGCTACCGGCCGTTCGGAATCAGGATCTCCCGAACCAGCAAGATCGAGGACGACGTACTCTGAAGCCGGACTAACGTCCAGGACTGGCTCAGACTCCAAAAATTCTCCGGTCGGCTGTTCCGGCTGGACAAGGTATCGAAAGTATCGCGGTTCCTCCCATTGCACACTGGCAGACGCAGCCGTGTACGTCACTGTGACAGGCTGTGGCGATT
>CAZWKO010000392.1:0-2910 GCA_964634925.1 uncultured Vicinamibacteraceae bacterium | reverse complement strand
TCGCCCGTTGAGCGCGTTGAATACAGCACTGACACGGAACAGTGGCAACTCATCTATCCGAGCGACGGCATATCAGACAGCACCGAGGAGTTATTTTCGGTTACTGTTGATGCGAATGAGTTTTCGCGTATGGTGATACGGGCAACCGACGCGATGGATAACTCTGCAACGGCCGGAACATCGTTCACGCCCTAGACAGCCGGCACCAAAACACGGACCTCATGCTGAACGGGCTATTCGTCACAGTCTCGCTGATTTCCATCCTGCTCGCGGCAGCGACCGGCCGGATGGAAGACTTGACGACAGGCGTAATGACATCGGCGAGTAACGCGGTAGAACTCGCCATTGGACTTGTCGGGACGATGGCTTTTTTCCTAGGCCTTATTCGGATCGCTCAAGATGCTGGCCTGATGGAAAAAGTAGCGCAAGGTCTGGACAGACCAATTCGACTGTTATTTCCGAGCCTGCCACACAACAGCCCCGCCATTGGCGCCATCGTATTAAATCTGTCAGCAAATATGTTCGGTCTCGCGAATGCTGCAACGCCATTCGGCATTAAGGCCATGCAGGAACTCGACAAACACAATGGGCAATCTGGAACAGCGACCAACGCAATGGTGATGTTTCTGGCGATCAACACTTCCGCGCTCGCTATCCTTCCGACCGGTATGATGGCACTCCGCGTCTCAATGGGCTCACAGGATCCCGCAGGGATTTTTCTGACCACATGGTTTGCCAGTGCATGCGCCACTATTGTGGCTGTTCTCGCCGCAACACTGTTCAGCCAACTGCGACGCTATAGCACGACAGAACCCGACTGCATTAAACCTGAAACGCTGGTCAACGACGAAAACAGTAACACCACGAATACTGCACCAAAACCGACCACGGCAGACCTGCAACCAACTTTTGCACGACTATGGCTGAATCGATTCTTCTGGTTGGCTCTCTTAACCTTGGCAATCCGATCTATCACCACTCAAACAGGGCCCGAATCTGTCTTTGAGCTTGTTCGGTCGATCATGTCATTTTGGACGATTCCAATCATCATTGCGGCACTCGTTACATACGGCTGGGTCCGCGGCATTGCCGTCTACGAATCACTCGTGGAAGGTGCGAAAGAAGGATTTCAGGTCGCTCTCAGAATCATTCCGTTCCTAGTGGCCATCCTCGTCCTCATTGGCATGTTCCGCTCCTCAGGCGCACTGGACGTGCTCGTTAACTTCTTGACACCTCTTACCTTGCTCATCGGAATGCCAGCTGAAGTCTTGCCACTTGCCGTACTGCGCCCATTTTCAGGGTCTGGGTCGTTTGCGCTAGCCGCTGAAACCATGCAGACCCATGGCCCAGACACTCTAATTGGCTACATGAGTGGAACGTTTACCGGAAGTACAGAAACAACCTTCTACACACTGGCTGTTTATTATGGTGCGATCGGTATCCGCAACACGCGACATACAGTTCCGGCCTGTCTCGCCGCCGATGTCACAGGAATCCTAGCCGCAACATTTATCGTCAACATTCTTTTTGGGTAACAGCAGCTGTCAGTCAGTAGACAAGCTCGCTAAAGCCATCAGACCTCGTCCATTCAATCCGTTTAAGGGGCACATGCCCTCCTGAACCTTCGCCGGCGGCGTATAGATACACAAGGATTTCGGCGTATTGCGATTGAAGCGGTTCGACCAGCTCGCGCGCAACCGCCGCTGCGTTCGATGGGTCAACGACTTCGACCTCAATCGTGAAAATGTCATGAGCCATCGCCATCTTCATGATCTGCCACCGCTCATTCACGAGCGCGGGCCCTGTCGGACTCAACACCCCGTCTGGAGGCGGTGCCGCGGTTTCCCGAGACCACTCACACCCACCGCCAATCCCCACCAGTGCACACACAGCAACGAACCGAATGTATCGACTGCCTTCCAATCTATTTACACCAGCCTCGACTCAATCCAATGTCTTCAGAAATGCATCAATTCCCGCCTGTGCAACAACCTCATCCTGGTCAGGCGTACCCGAGCTACAGCCAACGCCCCCAAGAATTTCTTCGCTAACAAACAGTGGCAACCCACCAGCCACGATCATGAACCTTCCTTGATTGCTCACATGAATCCCGAACGCAGGACCGCCAGGACCACTGACTTCACCATACGCCCGCGTTGACCGACGCGCAGCCGCCGCCGTAAACGCTTTACTAATGGCAACGTCAATACTCGTAATTCGGCCATTATCCATCCGATGAAACATCAATAAACTCCCGTTATCGTCGGTGATAGCAATATCCATATCAACGCCAATTTCCCGCGCTTTTGACTCCGCACCCTCCATGATGCAACGGGCGTCATCAAGCGTGAGCTTTTGTACAGTTCTCATTTACAGCTCCCTTGAACAATTGAATCCATCTCAATACCGGTGCCAGAGGATAGCACCTGATAAAGTGTCACGCAGCCAAGGAGGTACTATGTCCAGCCGTCATCTATTTGTCACAGCTCTCGTCGCCGCGGGCATGACTGCGGAGTTCACTGCACAAACTTATCCGCCTGGATATGTCGACCCGGCTCCACTGCTTGCCGCCGTCTCGGAAGAAATCGGCGAAGCCGAACTCCGATGCATCACCTACTCAGGCTCTGGCTACAGTGGTGCAGTTGGCCAGACGTACGAAAATGCCGTCAATATCGACTGGCCCAGGATCGACTCGATGTCGAATTACACACGTACAATCAACTGGGACGCCGGCACCAGTATCGAGACATTCACTCGGCAGCCAGGTTTAACGCCCGCCTCCTATAAATATGGCATCGGGTGGCAGGGTGGCACCCCAACGCAACAATTTGCGCAGCAAACCCATATCGTCAATGGCACAACCGCGTGGTCTATCGACGGCAATAATCAGCCGGTCGCCGTACCACCAGA
>CAZWKO010000391.1:0-2920 GCA_964634925.1 uncultured Vicinamibacteraceae bacterium | reverse complement strand
GAGGAAGGCTGCCGCGGACACTTCTTGCCGTGGGACCGGAAGCACATGCAGGGCTCGGTCCCGATCATCAGGTAGCACTTCTTAACGCCATGGAGCAGGCCGCACAGGCCGCCGCCTCGGCCACAGTTGTACGCCTCATCGGTAACTCTCGCTGAGGAGATACAGGTATTGTTTGCGATAGACACAAAATAGGAGGTAGTGGTTATGAAACTTTCAAACCTAAAGCTTGCAGTCGTTCTGGTTGCATCGCTCTCAACTGCCTCTTGTGCGGCGGTCGCAGGGGTTGCAGAGAGCGCAATCGCGCTAACGGGCATGGAAAATCCTGCAGCTGAATCCTTTAAGGTGGAAGTGTTTCAAGCCTACCTACTTTCCTGGGGTTCTGTGATCGCGGCAGGCGAGGCTCATGCGAATCTGATTGAGGCTAACGGCCGAAGGGACGATGCTGGTCTCCTTAGGGCTCAGATGGAAGAATTGGGTTCGGGCCCCGTCGACGACGTGGGGGAATGGGATGGGGACCTTAGTACTGACGGACTGAGCGAGGTTGTCCAGACCCAGAATGACCATCCTTTCGACACAGGGGTGGAAGTTGAGGGATCGGTTCAGTTACTGCTTTTGGGAGCCGGAGAGTTGGCAGCAGCAGTGCTACTCCAGATAGAGACGGTCAAAAGCCTGCGGGACCTAGCAGTCGCAGGACCGAATCTTGTGACGAGCCTTGGGTCCGACCCTATAGCTGGTGCTGCAAATGCAGCGGCCCTCGGGCCATTCATTGCAGCCTTACCTAGCATTATTGCAATGGAAATAAGTGCCATCCGGTCAGCTGGGGGTACGATAAGCTCTCTTGTGGGCTACTTCCGTAGTCGAGACATACCAGTTCCTGATGACGTCAGCGACGCTCTTGGAGCTTTCGATGCATTTACTGAGGAGCAGCAATAGTGGGTGAGGGAAAGCGTTTGGTCGTTCTAGCGGTTTTCCCCCTGTGTATAGTTACGGGTTGCCAACCACAGGAAGAGCCGGCAACCGAGGACTCTACGGTTGGACTTGAGCAAGCAACTGAGCTATCAACGGATTCCTCAGTTGGAGTCTACGTAATCCCCGTAGAAATCACTGGAGTTGGCCATGATCGGGACGCTGCAATTCAAGACGCGGTCGTCCGCGCGATTGAAGAGGTGCACGGTCCTGCAGTTGCTGCTGTGCATGGAATTGGCTTAGAGCAACAACCTGAGCTTCAGGTTCAAGCACTAAGTGGGGCCACAGCTGGTTACGTCACCAGTGTCCGGGTTCTTGATGAAATTGAACCTGCTGTCCCCCCGAGTACATCCAATAGGAACCGGCGAGGCCGAGCTTTATCTCTTGATGATTCTCCTTCTCTCGTTTGGTCGGTTCGAGTGGAGGTTGGGGTGGCCGGCTATGCACCCCGTGACAGCCCACCTATCGCTCTAGTAGTGTCAGTCGAGAACGGTGAAGCTGACCCCCAATGGGCGGAACTCCTAGAACAGGAGGCCTCGGCCGTTCTCTATCGGACGGATAGGGTATCGGTGTTGGATCGGGAAGGCTCCGCCACGATTCGACGAGAGTTAGAGCTTGCCCTGGGGGGTCGCTCGACTCCCAGGGATGCGGTGCGTCTCGGACAAGTCCGAGTCGCTGACCTCGCAGTGTTGGGAACCATTGAGGAGTTTCAGATCGAAATCACAGAGCAGCCGATGCGAACTACTGATCGCTCGGTGCGGCAAGCTCGAGGCTCAGCCCGAGCCTCATTTCGGTTGGTTGATGTAGCAACCCTGGAAGTTCTAGGCATTGGAAGTACCTCAGCGTCCCGGGAGACAGAACCCACCCTGAGTCAGCCGAACACTACTGGATGGGAAGGAGCCATGGCTACAGAACTTGCTGAGGGTGTCGGCCGCCAGGTGGCAAACCTTCTCTTTCCAGTGCGGGTTATAGATCGCGAGGGACAAGAAGTGACGTTGAATGCCGGAGAAGGGCGTATCGAGAATGGAAGCTATGCTGTATTTGCTCTGGGTAGTGATCTTGTCGACCCGGCTACCGGCCGGATACTCGGCCGCAGGGAACGGAATTGTTGCACCCTGGACGTTTATCGAGTTGCCGAGCAACTTGCTTTTGGTCGCTTGGACCAAGACCCAGAGTTGGCCGCCGGAGAAGTCCTAGAGGTGCGAGTTTTGTCTGGCCGTTCTCCTTCTCGGTAGAATAAGTACGGACTAAAAAGACATGCATATGGGAATTTGATGAGAAATCTTCTTCTTTGTTTGATGCTGCTTGGGGTGTTGAGCACGCCAGGGGCGCTATCGGGTCAGGTCAGATTGGGGCCAACACTTCTGCTTCAGGACGATACTGGCTTCGGGATAGGGGCATCTGTGTCAATTCCAGCTGAACAACTTCAAGAAAATCTCTCGTTCAATGCTACTGCCGGCTACTACTTGGCAGAGGGAGCTTCTTGGGTAGTCGACGGGGATGTGGTCTATTCCTTTCCGGTGTCCTCTGATGCTCCATTTGAGCCATTTGCCTCTGTGGGACTCAACTTGTGGGGATTCTCGGATACGGATGTCGGGTTGAATGTCGGCGGCGGAATCGTACTTGCGTCTAGCTCCTTAAGTCCTTTTTTGAAAGGTAAATTTGAGGTCCATGATGAGGGCACAGTATTTGTACTTCTTAGTGGAATCAGCTTCGCGATCGGTGACTAGGAAGAACTTTTAGGCTTGCATGGTAGGAAGGAGATGTCCTGAGTAATGCAATCGGCCAAAGACCCTGAACCCTGAATGTCTTATTAGCCCTCTCCAGTTCTTCAGTTTTCAGGACGCCGGATCCGCCGTGCTCCTGAAGTAGCGGACGATGACTGCCGGGACGGCTTCGAAGTAACCTTTGCCGACACCCTTGGGTTGGCTGGGAGTCTACCGACTCGTGCTCG
>CAZWKO010000390.1:0-2954 GCA_964634925.1 uncultured Vicinamibacteraceae bacterium | reverse complement strand
CGCAAGAAGAACAAGACATGATCCGCGATCACCCGCTCCTTCAAGGAGTCGATAACGTGGAAATAAACCGCGGGCGCGCAGGCGGGACAGCCATGGTCGTTACCCCGACCATGCTTGTCGCTGGCGGCCGAACAGCTGACAGCACCCCTCAAATCTTTGCGATCGACAAACAAACCGGTGAACGACTTGGAGCTGTCGAAATTCCTGGTGTAACCAGGTACGGCATGTCGAGCTGGATGCACGAAGAGAAACAGTACATCATCGTTCAACTGCAGGGCGGCATCGTTGCATATGCCCTCGGTGGGGCTGTCGCTGGAGCAGATGATCATCATTAAGGCACCACGGATCTTCTAATCGGAAAGCGACGCGAGACATCAGCCTACTGATGTCCAATTTTTGTGAGTTCTTGGATCTGCTGGACGGCTGCAGCGATCTGCAAAGAAAGGATCTGCCCGCCGTATTCGCGCGTTGATCTCGCCGCATTACCGATGAGTCCAGTCCCGTCTCCAGCAATGCCTTGTCCCAATCTGTCAAGACGTAGCATGGAAGGGTTCAGATACAACAAGCTAGCCGTGTCATGAATACTTGCATGCGAACCAACATCTTCAAGTGTCTCACCCTGCGTAAGAAGCCAGTCATCGCCTGGCCCAGGATAATACGCAGTTACATGATGGACTCGTCGCATCGACCCTCGCCACTCTTCATTCAACAGATCTGCGACTGCCTGCTGACCTGATTGATTCCCACCGCTATCACCAATCAAGACAACGTCAGTAAAACCATGTTGCACGAGACTACGTGCCGCGTATTCAAGCACCTGTTCAAACACATCTTGCGGCGTAGTAATAGTACCAGTGAAACGCATATGACCACTTGGCGGGTCGATACTACCTTCCGGCACGTACGCCATCACGGGCGCAACCAGCGTCCCGCCGAGCTGCTTCGCGATTTCACCGGCCTTATAGCGAACGAGGTAATTGTGCTTGCCCAGCACCATATGCGGACCATTTTGTTCGGTCCCACCAGTTGGAATAATCACGGTCCGTGTACCACCTGCAACCGCGTCTCTAACCTCGACCCAAGTCATATCTTCAAGAAAGACGGGATCGGGTGTTTGGGCAACCACCGGCACCACCGAAACGCCCAGAACAAAAACAGTCGCTATCCAAAGCATCACTAGTCTCATCGGTTGATGATACCGTTCTCAGATACGCCTAAAAACCAAAGAAGTTTTAGTGGTATCTTGGTCTGAATGACAGAGAAACTCGCCGTCTCTTATAGATCCTCGTAAAATAGGACCATCTCACTATTCTCACGAATGCATACGGAGTGGATACCATGAAGGACCAACTGCAGGTACTTGTAATCGCCCTCGCCCTCACCAGTGTGACAGTTCTTGAAGCACAAGACTGGCCGCAGTGGCGTGGACCAGATCGTGACGCGGTCGCATCCGCCTTTAACGTGCCGTCAAGTTGGCCTAACGAACTAAATAAGCAGTGGTCAGTCGACATTGGTCTTGGGTACGCCACACCGGTACTCATCGGTGACCGACTTTACCTATTTAGCCGACAAGACGATGATGAAGTGATGACAGCTCTCGACGCCAATACTGGATCGGTCATTTGGCGTACAAGCTATGCCGCACCGTTTGATATGAACCCTGCGACGGCACGTCACCGTGCCGGCCCGAAGTCGACACCCACGTACGCCAATGGCCGTCTGTTCGCACATGGTATGAATGGAAACATCACAGCGTTCGACGCAGACTCAGGCCGCCAACTTTGGAATGTGCCAGGAACTGGTGTTATCCCGCTCTTTCATACGTCGATGTCGCCATTAGTTGACGGTGACCTGGTTGTGGTGCACGTTGGCGGCCACGACGACGGCGCATTAACTGCCTTTGACGTCGCAACTGGAACCGTTCGATGGAGTTGGGATGGTGACGGGCCTGCGTACGGTTCTCCAATGGCCTTCGAATTCAACGGAGTCAGTCAGGTCGTTGTCTTTTCGCAAGAACACTTTGTTGGTTTGTCACTTGAGACTGGAGCGCTCCTTTGGAGTCGCCCCTTCACCACACAAGCTACAACCACCTCTCAAACCCCTATCCTCTATAACGACATGGTGATTCAGAACGGTCGGGGCAACGGTGTGACGGCGTTCCGAGTAACACAGGGGTCAAGCGGTTGGAGTACTGAAGATGTGTGGAGCACCGACGAGGTCTCTCTGCACATGGCTAATGGCGTGGTCCATGAAAACGTCTTATTTGGCATGTCACACCTTAATAGTGGACAGTACTTTGGCCTTGATCTCAACACCGGTGAGGTTCTCTGGACCAGTGCCCCTCGCCAAGCAGAACACGCATCGATTATTCGGTCAGGCAATACAATCGTCTCATTGGAAGATGATGCAGAGCTTCTTGTACTCGAAGATAGTCTGACGCGTTTCAACCCGGTTAAACGGTATGAAGTCGCAGATAGTGAAACATGGACCCAACCAACTTTGTCCGGTGACAGACTGTTCATTAAAGATGTCTCAACGTTAACGCTGTGGACCACAAACTAGAGGACCTAGCCATGACCAGACGCGTGCAATTACAACGGAGCCTGTCCCTTACGGTACTAACAACCTTGGGACTTATCTGTATCCTCGCTAGTCATCAGCAGACTTCAGGGGCACAAAGCAATTTCGTGGGCGGCGACCCCAGTCGACCCGACGCTTCAGACATCAGAGCTCTGCGACTCCGCTTTGAGCCTGGCTCTCGATCAAATTGGCATAGCCATTCGACTTGGCAAATTCTGATGGCCGAAGACGGACGAGGGCGCACACAAGAGCGAGGTGGAGCAATTCAAGAACTTATTCCCGGCCGTCCTATTTACACAGGTCCAGATGTGGTCCACTGGCATGGTGCCGCACCAGACCAGCATATGATTCAACTCACGTTCGTCAGTGGTCAA
>CAZWKO010000389.1:0-2961 GCA_964634925.1 uncultured Vicinamibacteraceae bacterium | reverse complement strand
ATCAATCTTTTCCTCAGTCCGAAGGTTCCACGGCAACATGACCAACCAATCGAGGTAAGTGCGAGACACCGTATATTCGGCAGCAGCCACCGGCATCTTTGAAAGTCGGTCTAGTTCACGAAACGCTTCTTTCTGGACTGTCTCCGGCATTTCGACAGCCTTAATCTTCTCTCGTAAATCCTCAATTTCTTTCGTTTGATCGTCAGCTTCTCCTAGTTCTTTCTGAATCGCCTTAAGTTGTTCGCGTAACAAATACTCACGCTGGTTCTTACCTACTTCAGACTGCACTTCTGACTGAATTTTTGAACCAAGCTCAAGAACCTCAAGTTCTTTAATAAGAATTCTATTCAGGTGGTCCATCCGTGAACGGAGGTCAAGTGTCTCAAGTATTTCTTGTTTCGCCGACGTCGCCAGTGTTGCCAGACTAGAGGCTATAAAGTCTGTGAGTTTTCCTGGATCGGTAATATTTCCTGACAGCGCCTGTAAATCGTCCGACAGCAACGGAGACAATGACACTACCTGTTGAAAGTTATTATTGATATTCCGCAACAGTGCATCGATCTCAAGCCGATCCGAATCAGAAATTGATTCCGCGGCGCCGCTTACAGCCGCACGAATGAATGGGTCTGTTTCTACAAACTCTGTTAGTGAAACACGTGACAGGCCTTGTACAATCAGTCGTAAACTTCCGTCTGGAAGCTTGAACATCTTATGGATATGAGTGATTGTACCAACCGAATATAGATCCTCTTGTGCCGGCTCTTCAGTAGACGCCTCTCGCTGGGTAAAAACTCCAACGAGCTGATCATCAGCCAAGGCTTTTTCAATGAGACGAATAGATGCTTCTCGTGCAACTGCAAGAGGCATGAATGAATTCGGAAACAGCACTGTGTCACGAAGTGGAAGAACCGGAAGCTCGTCAGGAATTGACACCGGACGATCATCTCCAGAACCACTAATGTGATCAGGACGTTCCACTTCTTCGCTCAACCATCAACCTCCTTCGCAAACATATTCATCAACAATATCAGTCTGTCAATAAACAGCACTCTTTTGTCAGACAGTGAACGTGGCACATACTCAGCTTGGGTGATCCAAGAACAATGATACCGTGCTACGCAGCGACCCGTTCGTCTTATCTGCTTGTGTTTCCGACTCACGTTTCTCTTCGCAATATTTACAACGAACCGCAAACGGCAATGCCCGTAATCGTTGAGCACGGATTTCGTCACCACACTCATAACACTCACCGAACGCACCCTTATCCAGCAACAACAGCGCGTCGGCTATCCTCTTGAGTGTCTCAGCCTTCATCTGAAGTAAGGCAAACTCAATATCTTCCTGGATGTCAGCCTCAGAACTTTCGGCTTCATCACGAACCCCTTGCTGGGGTACGGTCGCATTCTCTTTTCGAACATTCCGCATTTTGTCTTGAACTTCTGACATGATTTCAAAGCGGCGTTCTTCAAGAATTCGTTTCAATTCGTTATATCTTGCTTTCTCCATTACAACTCCTCGTGGTCCACAGCGACTTCTTCCTACAACAGCTTATTTAGCAACCACGCTTGTTTTCTCGGCTCGAAACAGACGGCACTGCACCACCCTCAAAAAAAAACTGCGATGCTGCAGAACCCACTCGCAAAGTGGCTACTAAAATTCACGAAAACGAGAAAATAAAAAGTTGCACGATGCCAACACAAAAGTAGTGAAATTGTGTGCAATCGACAACTTTTGTTCGTGTTTCCTGGGAACAGAGGAATATCAGGCTCCTCAGAACACGGCGGCTTAATCAACCCACTAACTAAGAAGGGGTCGACGCCACAACACCCGAACGACGCATATTTTACAAGAATTCATTCTTACTGGGAGACAGCTCAAAGTTAAAGCTATGTAAATCATTTCCCGGCAGTTGCTATTTCTTTCTGGATAATCGACCGCAAAAAGGGAAAATAGCACTCAAATTGAGCACCTAGCCTGTCATAATTAAACTCAATAGTTCGGTAGTTGTATGGTCAGAACTCTGCTTGCTCTGAGTCTATTTGAGAATGTCAAAGTCCACTTGTCCACTCTGTAACCGCAGGAAGGCTCGACGCTCTTGCCCGGCGCTAGGAAAACACATCTGCGCGATCTGCTGCGGAACAAAGAGGCAGATTGAAATCACATGCCCGGCTGATTGCAGCTACCTACAATCCTCCGCTACTCACCCGCCCGCCGTTATACAACGCCAGCAGGAGCGGGATTTACGATTCTTGCTTCCAACACTTCAAGGACTGACCGAACGCCAACATCAGATTTTATTTATGGTTCAGTCTTTTCTGAGGATTGACCGAGACGACGTTCCATCTCTGACTGATACTGACGTGCAACATGCTGCTGCTGCTCTTGCACAAACATACGAAACGGCCAGTCGCGGCATCGTCTACGAGCACTCCTCACCAAGTGTCACCGGGCAACGACTCGCGAAGGAAATCACTGATTTCATAGAAGCAAAGCGCTCTGAGGGGACACGGTTATCAGACACTGATCTAGCTGTGGCGATGCGCCGATTGGAAATGGCCGCGCAAACCGCTAAAGCATCTCTTGGAAATCATGACGAACCGAACAACGTCACAGACACCAGCTACCTTTCACTCTTGCGTCGAGTCCTGAAAAACCCTAGTTCTGGTAGTTCTTCCGAAAAGATTGAAACTAAAAAAGCTCCGGAGCCAGGGCTGATCGTTCCGGGTCGGTAGAGTTGGAACGAACAACCCGCTTGTTATTTTCAGTGCTATGATTAACAGCTCAACTGGGTAACAGAAGAAAGATATATGGCAAAACGCTGCGACATCTGTGGAAAAGGTCCCGTCGTCGGGCGGAACGTGAGTCACGCCCATAACGTCACCCCTCGGCGCTTCGAGGCGAATATCCAAAGAGTTAGGGTTATTCTTGGTGGCACAGTGAAACGCATTCGCGTCTGCACAC